>CBDVAV010000754.1:0-2591 GCA_965372055.1 uncultured bacterium
TTTCCACATATTAATGTATATAAATCACTTATTTATCGTGATTTTTCTGATTTCCTTGTGTATTAGCTTTGTGGAAATTCTAAACAATTGAAAAAGTGCCCAATTATAAATATGCCGATTTGACTCATCAGATAATTGGATGTGCAATGAATGTACATACATATCTGGGCAATGGATTTCAAGAGTTAATTTATCAAAGAGCTTTAGCCATTGAGCTTAGTAAATCCAAATTAGAATTCCAGCGTGAATTAAAAAGGCAAATATTTTATAGGGATTATCCTGATCCAATCGGAACCAGAAGAGTAGATTTTGTAGTTGCCGACAAAGTATTGGTAGAAATCAAAGCTATTTCAAGTCTTGAAGATGTACATTTTGCCCAGATCATTAACTACTTAAGAGTTTATAGATTTGAAATTGGACTTTTGATAAATTTTGGAGAAAAGAGCCTAAAATTCAAAAGGTTTATTCTGGACATTAAAGACCCAAAATCAGTAAAATCAAGTAATCCAACCAATCTGTGATTCAGACAATATTTTAGAAAGAGGCTATAACCTAACCTTACCAAAGTTTTCTAAGCTAAATATTTAGATTCTATAAATATTGATAGTAATGTACTTGCAGAAATCGCATTGGAAATAACACTTTTAATCCAATGGCATGTGTCATTTGCATAAATCAATAATTTAATCTGGCATGCCTTGAAATTCAATTATGATAATCCTCATCGAATCTGAAACTTTGAATTATACAAAACTTGTAATCCAATGACTAAACTGATAATAATCCTGCTGGCAGCAACAACCCTAACAAGTTGTTTCTCAACAAAATTTGTATCGAGCACCTCTCCAAAACGTGTATTGAATAAAATTCCAAGAAAGTCCAAACTTATTATCTACATGGATGATTTAACAACTATTACTGGTAAAATTCAATATATAAATGATTCGCATGTTTATGTGAAGCGTATTTTCAGGGAACTGGAATCAATTCCTTTGAAAAGAATAATCGGAGTTGAGACCATGGGCATCGAAGCATTCATTACCCCTGGTCAGATGATCAACTATATAAAATTGGAAACCAAAATAGTTGTAAGAACATGGAATTCCAAGGAGTATAAAGGAACACTTATTGAAAAAAACGAAAGTGATATATTGATTGATAGAAATATTTATGGCCTAGGGTCGTACACCATTCCTCTGGCATCAATAAATTCAATTACAGCAAAATTTAATCAAGCACATATCATCCAATCCAAAAGCCCAATACCTTCTTTGCTACATCGATTAAAATCGTTTGATAGGGTAAGGGTAAGAACTTTTGATGGTTGGGTATTGGGAGGCAAAGTGAAGAGTATGTCACACAACCAAATAAGATTCAGCAATGGCCATATTATTGACATAGGATTAATTGCAAATATCGATCAAATTGAATTTGAGATAGATAAATCAACGGCATTAATGATAATAGCCATGGGCCTGGCATTTTAAGATAGTTGTATGGTCCGAGGATTTGTGAGAAGACGACAAACCCCACTGAGAGACCTCCTGGATTTTACAATCTTGTTGTTAATATTCTAATCGGTGATCCAGAAAATAAGGAATAGTATACCTTAAGATAGATAACTACCTATCTTTTACCCTGTACACGAACTTCAGTCCAGACCAGATCTCATCAACCGCACAGATCTTTATGTCAACAAGACCTGCATTTAATCCCGATTTACGTACCAAGGTTTCATCAACTTCGGTTGGCACTTTGGAAGATTTTTTAGGCCATGAGATCCACAACATCCCATTTTTTGTCAACTTTTTTTTAAGTTTTGGCAGTTCGTGCAATAATATCTTCTGCTCCTTTACGAAAAGATGTATGAAATCTGCTATTTGATTGGAACCATACTCAATATTCTCTACATCTTCAGGAAGTCCTTCCAGAAGATTGAAATAATAATCAGGTTGATGCACCGGCAATATTTTGAATCTCGGTTTGATCCCTAATTTTTTTACCAAAGGAGTACCAGAATATCCTGATTTCATCCTTACAAAATTTAGATGTCATAAAAATGATTTATTCTTCTTTAAGCGCATTTACCGGGTTACTCAAGGCTGCCTTTATCGCCTGGTATCCAACCGCGATCAACACAATTCCAATGGCGGATAATCCCGACCATATGAATATCATTACATTAATATTTATTTTGTAGACGAAATCAGCTAACCATTGATCCATTAAGAAATAGGCCAATGGTATTGCAATTAAAAATCCAACCAATGCCATCCTGGTAAAATTTCCTGACAACATCAGTATAATCCTCATTACAGAAGCACCTAACACTTTACGAATGCCAATTTCTTTTTTGCGGTGTTCCGTAGTATAAGCCGCCAACCCCATTAAACCCAATATTGCAATAAAAATTGCCAGGGAAGTAAATAGTTTAAATAGCTTTTCCAATCTTATTTCAGCCGCAAAAAGGGCTTCATAGCTTTGATCAAGGAAATTATAATTAATTGGCACATCAGGCTCAAATTTGTTCCATTCAGATTTTACAATCTCCACAGCTTGCCGGGTTTTACCAGGTGCCATCTTTATCGAAA
>CBDVAV010000755.1:0-2588 GCA_965372055.1 uncultured bacterium
CATTCATCACTCACCACCAAATCAAAGGATTTATCCGCCTGCAGTTCATCGAATATTGTGCCTGCAGACCAAATGTCATATCTTCTCACGTTTCCTCCCACTTGGATTTCCACCGCTTCAATCTGGTTTTTAAAATTATAATTAAACTCCCCATGCCAAAGCCGGGATCCTTCGATAAATCCTGCTCCTGTTGCATCAATATTCAAATTGCTGTTTCTAACAGTTTCAATATGTTGGAGCAGTTCAGTATTTGTAAGAGGGTTTGGGACACCATTTGCATCAACGCGATTGTCAGCCGCAAATCTGGCAAATCCATGGGCAGCATCTACATTGCCTCCAGGGATAGAGAAGGGGGCACCCGAAAAATAACCTTGCAATGCCAGTACATAGCTTTGGGCATAAGTTGGTGCCCATTCAGTGCCAGAGGGAGAAATTAGTTCGTTTACAAAAATCCCCATGGCATCTAGGTTATAAGAATCCCCATCATCCGTTTCAGTCCTGTAAGCCCTGACAAAAAAATTATCCCCTTTTACTTCCAATTTGTGGAATTGCTGGTTAAAATCCCTGAGCACAAACTTAGCTGAACCTTGATAGATGGTGCTTCCCCCTCCATACCTGTAATTATAAATACCTTCGATCTTATCGTTAAAACGATAGTGCAAGGCGGCACTGGCTTTTATGGCCCTTGCATCCTCATTATCAAGTAATAGTTCTTCTTGGATTCCACTTCTTCTGATATCCAACGGGTTAAGGAGTCCGGTTAAAGAAGGAGGGATAATGATCCTGAATTCATCTCCGTAGAGGTTCATGCCATCAAAATTGGGGGCACCAACCTGATTTCCCGGGGTAACTCTGTCCGTTGTATAGTCATTACCTGACCAATCTGTTGCGTCAAGCAAGTTAAAGTTCACTTTAAAAGCAAACTTATTATTGAAAGCCTTGGCATATCGCAGGGAGTAATTGTACATTGGATTACTACCACCTGCATCTGAATCTGTTACTCCAAGTTTAACCTGTGCGCTTAACCCCTGGTATTCAAAAGGGCTTTTGCTATTCATAAATAATATTCCATTAAACGCATTGGGGCCATAAAGTGCCGAAGCAGCCCCAGGAACCAATTCAACACTTTCAGCATCAAGTTCTGAAAGTCCCACCAGATTACCGGTCGGGAAATTCAACAAGGGTGCTGAAATGTCCATTCCATCAACAAGGGCAACAAAGCGGATGTTGGCTATGGTTGCAAAGCCCCTGGTATTTATAGCATTAAATGTCAAGCTCCCCTGGCTTGATTGTACTCCTTTGATGTTATTCAGTTGGTCGTAGAAACTGGGAGCTGCACCTTGTTGAATAGCCAATCTATCCAGTTTTTCAATAGTAACCGGTGACTGAAGTATACTTTCTTCAATCCTGGAGGCTGAGACTACTACTTCCTGGCCCAAAAGGGTTTGCTCTTCCATTTGAAGGTCCAATCCAGTTGTATTGGCATCAGTAATCTCAATTTCCTGGGTTTTAAATCCAATGTATGAAACAAGTATAGTTAATGGTGCCGGTACATTGGATGATAGATTAAAATTACCATCAATATCTGTGATGGTTCCAGTCACCGTTCCTTTAATTACAATATTCACCCCAGGCAATCCTTCTCCATTTTCTGTTTCAGTAACTTTTCCTGAGATTGAGGTAGTTTGTCCGTAAGCTTCTGGAAGAAATACAACAATTAAAATAATGAGGGGATAAATTGACTTTGTAATAGTCTTTATCATGGTTTTGCTAGTTTAAATTTTGCACAAATTAATAATTATTTTCCAAATATTTTAATTTTACCAAATGATTAAAAGTGTTATCATGGTTATTTTAAGTTAACATCATTTGGATTCTTTCTTCAGATGATCAACAAGAATGTCACAAGTCTTGTTTAGTTCCTCCGCCATATATTTATCACCGGTAGCATTTAATACTGTTTGCGCCAATCCGCCTACACAATCTATGCAGAATCTTTTCATTTCTTCAACAGGCATCTCTTTGGTCCAGAGATCTATTCTCATGGTATTTTTACCTTCATGATCCCAGAGGGAAATGCTGACTGACTTAGTCTCTTTAAGAGTTGAATCACCCTTATCGGAAGCATTCCATCTTATTTTCTCGGGAATGTCATCATTGTCCAGTTCAACGTCAAAACTTATTTTAGATGCTTTCATGAGCAAATTGTGTTGTGAAATTATTAATATTTTAGGGTAGCAAAGAAATTCAATGACCCGGGATTTTTTAATGCGTCTGGATTGGAAACTTCTTCAATTGAAGTCCCCATCATAATCTTTTTAACAGGGGTTTCCAACTTCTTTCCGCTGATGGTATAGGGTACTTCATCTATTTGTATAATTTTATCGGGCACATGCCTGGGGCTGTAATCTGATCTGATGGTCTGGTTTATCTTGTCCATCAATTGTCTGTCCAATTCAATGTTTTTGTTGAGGACAACGAAAAGAGGCATAAAATACTCACCATCTTCTTTTTCAATACAAATGATAAGGCTGTCTTTAACTTCCGGTATTTTATCAACCGCCCTATAAACCTCACTGGTACCGATC
>CBDVAV010000756.1:0-2573 GCA_965372055.1 uncultured bacterium
TAATACTCAAGTTAAATACAAATCACCACTAATATAATAATTCTATAAATAAAAAAACAAGCAATTAATTGGCAGGTGTTAATTTTGGTTGATTTTTTGAATACAATTTTCCCTTCAGGGGTTATAAATATTAACGCAAAATATGCAAATTTGGTTATGAAGAGCTTCAAAATAGGTATCGCACAATACAGTCCAGTACATTTAGATTTGAATGCAACTTTAATGAAAGCTGAACAAATATTCGATTCAATGGAAGATGATGTTGACCTAATCGTATTTGGAGAAACCTGGCTTTCGGGTTATCCGGCGTGGCTCGATAGCTGCCGCGATATTGGGTTGTGGGACCACCCACCAATGAAAGAAGCATACCTGAAATTCCGGCAAAGCAGCGTAAAAGTACCTGGTGAGGAAGTTAATTTCCTTGCTGATCTTGCAAAAAAGTACAACACCGGGATAAGTATAGGGGTTAATGAGAAAGTCGAGGATGGAACCGGTAATGGTACCATTTATAACAGTCTGCTGATTTTCAATGAAAATGGAAAACTGGTAAATCACCACCGGAAACTAATGCCCACTTTTACCGAGAAGCTGGTTTATGGCACAGGCGATGGGAACGGGCTGAAGAGCGTAGAGGTAAAAGGAATCAAAGTAGGAGGATTGATCTGCTGGGAACATTGGATGCCACTGTCCAGGCAAGCCATGCACAATGCCGGTGAGATTGTCCACGTGGCTGGTTGGCCTCGGGTTCATGAAATGCTTGGGATAGCATCACGGCATTACGCTTTCGAAGGCAGGTGTTTCGTGGCAGCGGTAGGGCAAATCATGAAAGTCAACGATATTCCAGATGGCCTTGAGGTACATGAAAATTTACGAGGAAAACCGAATGAAATGCTGCTCAATGGAGGAAGTTGCGTAATTGGCCCAGATGGAAAATTTATTGTCAAGCCAATTTTCGATAAAGAGACTACTATTTATGCAACCATAAATCCAGATGAAGTGTATAAAGAAAGGATGACCCTTGATACCTCCGGCCATTATCAACGTAAAGATGTATTTTCTTTTGAAGTTAACCACGGGAGAATTTGATAACCTTTGTTTCTTTAAAAAACCATCTTTTAGAACCTGTTGACAACAGTCCACTAATAGTCTTCAGAAGGATATTCGGGATATTGATAACCCTGGAATCATGGGGAGCAATAGCTACGGGTTGGGTAAGGGAGGTATTAATTAAACCTGAATTCACTTTTACTTTCATTGGATTTGAATGGTTACAACCTTTGCCAGGCAGCGGCATGTATTATTATTATGGCGTAATGGGGGTTTTGGGTTTGATGGTAGCTTTTGGATTCTATTACCGTTTTGCAATTATTTCATTTGTAATACTCTGGACGGCGGTGTATCTGATGCAAAAAACGGCCTATAACAATCACTATTACTTATTGATAATTTTAAGCTGGATGATGGTAATTGTGCCAGCAAATACCTATCGTGCATATGATTCCAAATACAAAAGAGTAAAGAGTCAATTCTCCTGCCCAAGGTGGGCAATACTGATTTTCATTTTACAAACTGGGATAGTTTATATTTTTGCCGCCATTGCTAAAATATATCCCGACTGGTTAAATGGTTTGCCTGTTTCAATTTGGTTTGATGCCAAATCCAATATGCCGGTAATCGGACAACTATTAAAACAGGAATGGTTCAGATGGTTTGTTGTGTTTGGAGGACTAGGTTTTGACTTACTGATATTTCCTGCCCTATTATGGAGTAGGTCCAGGCCTTTTGCATTTGTGGCAAGTATATTTTTCCATCTATTTAATTCAATTGTTTTTCAGGTCGGCATTTTCCCATATATGGCACTGGCATTAAGTATATTCTTTTTTAAACCAGAATCCATCAGGAATTTATTCTTTAAAAGAAGGCTTTTACTGGGGGAATTGCCCAAAGATAACCACACCTGGAAACCTCTGTTAATGTTGGTATTAGGTCTTTTCTTTACCATACAATTAATGTTACCTCTCAGGCATTGGTTTTATCCGGGAAATGTTCAGTGGACCGAAGAGGGCCATAGGATGGCGTGGAGAATGATGCTAAGGGTTAAACAAGGGAAGATATTTTATGTAATAAAGGACAATGATAGCGGTCAACAATGGCGCGAAGAAACCAGAAGTCATTTAACATTCAGGCAGGCTGCTAAAGTGGCGACAACCCCTGACATGGCCTGGCAATATGCACAATTCCTTGAGAAAATATATCATAAAAAAGGCCATGATGATGTCTCAGTGTATTGCCATTCAAAAGTAAGCCTCAATGGAAGGGATTATTATCCATTGATAAATCCCGATGTGGATTTGGCCAATACAGAATGGAGACGCTTTTCCCATTCAAGTTGGATAATGCCTTTGATTGAATAAAATACCAAAAAGCACTTATCAGACTATTTTCCAACTCTCAAAGTCAGCCTGATTGTTATATGTTATGTAGCAATATAATATATTTTTCTTATTATATTTGCAATTTATTATAATAATAAGGTTTATTTTATAATAAATTCCAACTATTTACTATGATAC
>CBDVAV010000757.1:0-2558 GCA_965372055.1 uncultured bacterium
AGTGTTATTATATTAAACAATATTCAAAATTTAAGGTTACCTTAAAACAAGAATTATAAAAAATTATGCCAATTATTCTTGAAGTTCAGAATTTAGTTAAAAAGTTCAAAACAGGGAAAAAAGATTTGGTGGTTTTGGACGATATTTCTTTTGCAGTGGAGGAAAAATCATCGATGGCCATCGTTGGGCCTTCTGGGAGTGGGAAAACCACTTTGTTAGGATTAAGTGCTGGATTGGACCTGCCTTCTTCGGGGGTTGTTTCATTGGTTGGCATTAAACTTAATGCCCTGGATGAAGATGACCGTGCTTATGTACGTAATCGGAACGTGGGGTTTATTTTTCAAAATTTTCAATTACTTTCAACTTTAACAGCTATAGAAAATGTGATGATCCCTTTAGAGCTTCGAGGGGAGAAGGGAATTACAAATAAAGCAAAAGAAGCATTGGACAGGGTAGGTCTTGGGGACAGGATGTCACATTACCCGTCCCAATTATCCGGTGGTGAACAGCAAAGGGTAGCTATGGCCAGGGCGTTCGTCTCATCACCAAAAATATTATTTGCTGATGAACCTACAGGTAACCTCGATGAGGAAACTGCTAACACGGTAACGAATTTACTGTTCAAAATTAATAAGGAAGAGGGTACAACTTTGGTGCTGGTAACCCATAATCTTCAATTGGCAGAAAACACCAATAGGATTTTGCAACTTAAAGGAGGCAAATTAATATCAGATCAACATTTGAGCCAGGTACAGCAGTGGAGTACATCATAAAAATAAAAAAGGACAAAAAAAACCTGTTTACAGACCGTTGGGTTTGGAAGATGGCCTGGAGGGATGCGCGTAGAAATTTCTCGCGGCTTTTTCTTTTTATTTCTTCTATAATCATTGGTATCGCCGCTTTGGTTGCCATCAACTCTTTTAATGAGAATCTCCAAAATGACATTAACACCCAGGCAAAAGATTTACTTGGAGCAGATTTTATTGTTAGAAGCAATAAAGCCTTTGATGATGAAGCCCTGAATGTTTTCGACACCTTACGGGCAGAACAATCTTGGGATGCAAGAATGGCATCAATGGTATTGTTTGTTAGTGCCGCCGGGGGTACCCGATTAGTGCAAGTGGTAGCAATTGAAGGTAATTTTCCATTTTATGGTGAGGCTGAAACATTGCCCCCAGGATCATTTAACAAAGTAAAAAGTGGAAGATATACTTTGCTTGATGAAAATATTGCCATTCAATATGAGATAAGCTCAGATGATTCGATCAAAGTTGGGAATGTTACTTTTCCTGTGGCCGGAATTGTTAAAAATATACCTGGAGGGGGAGGGGTTAGCGCTACTTTTGCCCCCTCTGTTTACATTCCAATGAAATATCTTGAAGAAACAGGATTGATTCAATTTGGCAGTAGAGTGAATTATAGAAGATATTTTAGGGCATACAGGGAGGAAGATAATGAAAGAATACTGGAACAGTTAAAACCTACATTAAAAAAACATGGATACTCATATGAAACAGTAGAACAAAGAAAGGAAAGTTTGGGAAGAGGTTTTGAGAACCTCTATCGTTTTTTCAACTTATTGGCATTTGTAGCCTTGATATTGGGGTGTATTGGGGTAGCCAGTTCGGTTCACATTTATGTCCAGGAAAAGAAGGGATCAGTGGCAGTATTAAGGTGTCTTGGTGCTTCAGGTTGGCAGGCATTTAACATATTTTTCATCCAGACTGTAATACTGGGATTTATTGGCAGCATGGTAGGTGCTTTTCTAGGGATAATAATCCAATATTTTGTACCAATGGTTATTGGGGAGTACATACCTATCGACATTAATGTTTCCATATCATGGATCTCTATTGGAGAAGGGTTATTGTTGGGATTGATTATCTCTGTTTTATTTTCAATACTTCCATTGACCAGTGTCAGGAACATACCTCCCTTGGTGGTGTTGAGAACTGGTTTTGAAGGCCTGAAGAAGTTTTCTAAAGTCAGGATATTGGTAATACTGCTTACCTTATTGTTCCCATTGAGTTTTGCGATATACCAAACCCAGAGCTGGATAAATGGATTGGCTTTTTTTGCTGCCCTGGTGGTTTCATTTCTGTGCCTGACATTAGTTGCAAAAGTATTGATATTTTTTGTCAAGAAGTTCTTTCCCTATCAATGGGGGTTCATTTGGCGTCAAAGTTTGGCCAACCTTTTCAGGCCAAATAACCAAACAACTGTACTGGTTGTTGTGATCGGATTGGGTGCATTTTTAGTGACAACTTTGCAGCTTGTTCAGAACAGTCTATTAAACCAGGTTGAATTTATTGGTTCTGGCAATAGATCTAACACTGTTTTGTTTGATATACAACCATATCAAAAAGACGGTGTTGTCAAACTTGTGAATGAGCATAATTTGCCAATCCAACAAATGGTGCCAATTGTAACCACCAGGTTGTCCAAGGTAAATGGGAAGACTATTAAGGAGATCCAACAGGATACCACCGACAATATTAGAAACTGGGCAATAACCCGTGAGTACAGGGTCACCTATCGCGATAGTCTGATAGATTCGG
>CBDVAV010000758.1:0-2556 GCA_965372055.1 uncultured bacterium
TATTCCGATTTTGGTTTGCTTTTCTGTACAAGAAAATATGAATAGCCCAAATATTTTTAAAGCTACAATTCTATTGTAATTGGGTCTCATTTGTCTGGACATGGTTCTTCTGGTAAACAACACCAAAGAGTTCCTTGGCCTGGGCATGAGGTGTAAACATTACCAAAAACAATTACTGCCGAAGCCCTTGATTGAGAAGTTCCACTTGGGCAAATTGCTTTTGAAATCATTAGGGAACCTGTTAAAAGAAAACCAATTAATACTACAATTGATATTATTTTTTGTTTTTTCATGATTATATTTTTATATCAAATGTAGTAACAGGATTTAAAAAATAAAACACGAAAAAATAGGGATTTTTGCTTACTCCTAGCTTTGGTAAATGAGGGGTAGGGATTATAGAATAACACCTTCTGCTTCTTATCATTAAATGGGTTAATTATTATACCTATGTATAGGGGGTAGTTTTGCATACAAAGCCCCATAGTAATATAGTGTAAAGAAAAATTATGATAATGTTAAACTCAAATTGTATGGATTAAACTCTGTTTCAATTTCAATAATATCAAAAAAAGATGTGGATAAACTAGAATTTGCCTATTGGTGAATCGGAGATTTTGCCAAGCAATTTCATTAATTTAATGTTGGAAGTTTTGGACCAATTTGTATTCTAATTCAAATAATAGGAAGAAATCCTAATAGAACAAAATGAATCATCTTTTCACCTTTTTAGAACTCCAACTCAAATTTTTCAGCCAGCTTTTGAAGATCTTCGACTATAAAATCTTCCAATGGAATTCCATGATTCAATCGATATTCCTGCTTTTCAACTTCGGGATCTCCAGGTATCAATACTTTTTTTCCTTCAATTGCTTGTGAATTCCTGAAACGGTCAATCCAATTATCCATGTGATCTTTGAATTCATCTTTTGGCCTGAAAGCATCAATCCTCATGGCCCCTAAAAAATGGCCAATACCATCACCAACTTCCTCTTCCGAAAAGTCGGCAAAGGACACAAAAGGTGGTACCCAGGGGCCATAATTCGCACCAGAAAGTACGCCGGAAAAAATATCTACCACCGCACCTAAACAATACCCCTTATGACTGCCATGAATCCTGTCCCCACCTAATGGCAATAATGCCCCACCTTGTTTTAGTTCTGATGGATCAATGGAAGGATTGCCTTCTCGATCCTGGACAAATCCTTCTGCCGTCATTTCTCCTTTTCGCATCAAAAGTTCAAGTTTGCCATTTGCTGTAGGTGTAGTGGCCAAGTCCGCGACAAAAGGAGGTTGATTTTTAGCTGGTATGGCAACTGAAATAGGGTTTGTACCCAATAACCGCTCTTTGGAAAATGTAGGTGCCACTAAAGGGCTTGCATTGGTCATTCCGAAACCAACCATGTCATGTTTTAACGCTATCATGGTGTGATAGGCGGCAATGCCAAAATGATTGGAATTCTTTACAGCAACCCACCCTGTGCCTACTTTTTTGGCTTTCTCAATGGCAATTTCCATAGCCCTGGGAGCTGATACTAACCCCAGGGATTTATCTGCATCAAGGGTGGCAGTACTTGGAGTTTCATAAATTACCTTCATTTTGGGGTTAGGGTTTAATCTTCCCGATTCCCATAAGTTTACATACCCTTTGAGTCTGGCAATCCCATGGGAATCCACTCCCCGAAGGTCTGCAGATACCAGCACATCAGCCGCAAGGGATGCCTGATCGTTCGGGCATCCAATTTTTATAAATACTTCTTTACAGAAATTGTATAGATGTTGTTTTGAAAAGTTCACCAGGTTATTAATAATAACTTAATCCATTCAGTAAACAGAAAAGGATTCCTTCTTTAAGAGCAAAAGAAGATACCCTTATGTCTTTAAACATATAACTTTTTAAAACATAATTTATCAGAATACCAGCCACAACAATCATGTCAACACGCATTTCTATCATTCCCGGGATATTAAGTCTTTGTTTTCGATCCTTAGTTAGTATTTCATGGTATATTCCATAAAAACTATCTAGATCAAAGGGGACTTCCCCATTTGTACCCTTGTCCTTGATATTAAATTTGTGTTTGTATATATCACTCAAGGTATCAAATGATCCTGATGCACCTACTAAAGTTATAGGGTCAAATTCTTCCAGCCTAGCAATAAGAGGTTTGAGGTTTGATTTTAAGTAATTTTCTATTTCTGCTATTTCCCCTTTATTGATAGGATCATTATGGTGATATTTTTCCAATAATCTTTGGGCACCTATAGGAAAGCTTTGTTTCCAGAGAATTTTACTTGAATTGCCAATTATAAATTCAACACTCCCGCCTCCAATGTCCATTATTAATGACGAAGAGTCTCCCAATGTAAGGGCTGATCTTACACCATAATAGATCAGCTCTGCTTCTTTATCTCCACTTATCACTTTAATGTCAAATCCCGTAGCTCTTTGGATTTCTTTAGAAAATAAATTGCCATTCTTAGCATCACGTACTGCACTGGTAGCAGTAACATGAAAGTTGGAAACATTATATTCTTCGGTGATATACTTAAATG
>CBDVAV010000759.1:0-2554 GCA_965372055.1 uncultured bacterium
AATTACTAAATTCGTTCACTATTTTCACTACTCTTTTTCCTTTCTACTACGTTAAAATTTTCGACCGTAACTATGCTATGCTTTCAAATTTTGCCTTGCCTGTCTGCCGACAAAGGCAGGTACAAAGAAAAAATATCAGCAAAAATTTAGTAAACTAATTTAGCAATCAGCACACTATGTCATTGGAAAAAATAGTCGAAACTCAGTTCCCTGATTTAAAGCACTGCTTAAATCTATTCGTCCTTTATGCGCTTCAATGATTTTTTTAACGTAACTCAGCCCAAGGCCAAATCCTTTTACACTGTGCACATCCCCTGATTCTGCACGATAGAATTTATCAAATATATACTTCTGTATTTCTTTGCTAATCCCAATGCCATTATCTTTAATCATGATCTGAATACCATCGTCGCCATCCGAAGTAGTAATGGTAATGTTGGGATTATCCATTGTATACTTTAAGGCATTGTCTACCAGGTTATATATAATGTTAACTAAATGAGTTTCATCTGCCATTACCACAGGGTTGTTTGCCAGCAAATTGAGATTGACACTTCCTTTACGCTCATTGACCACTATTAACATACTATCCATCACTCTACTGATTACATCATGGACATTTAAGAGCTTTTTCTCAAGGGAAAAATTTCCGGAATCAATCATGGCAATCTGAAGTACTTTGTCTACCTGACCCTCCAGTCGTTTGCTTTCATGATTAATAAGATCCAGGTAATTCATTCTTTTCTTCTCATCAATTTCTTTATGATCTCGTTTGAGCATACCTGTAGCCAGCAGCACCGAGGCAATTGGGGTTTTAAACTCATGGGTAAGATTATTGATAAAATCATTTTTGATAGTAGAGAGTTTCTTTTGTTTTCTGATCACGATTATGGTATAAACAAAGGAGCAGACGAGTAAGATTATAAATGCCATTGATAGCATCAAGGCATTGCTTGACTGGGCAAATACGTAGGCATCCTGGCTTGGAAAAAATAGACCAAGATGGTAGTCTCCGCTTTTCTCATACCCCTTTGAGCAGGTGAGATTTGACCAGCCATATCTGCGCTCTTCAGGAACTTCGCAGTTGCTCAAATCAAAATCCTCTCCGGCTAGGTTAGAATCTCCCATTACAAAAGTAAAGAGTTGGTCTTTAGAATGATCCTTATGAACATAAATGCCGTATTGGTAAGGTAAATCAAGGTTGTATTCCAGCATTGCCTGATCAATGATTTTCCTTATTCTTAGGTCCATTTCACCATCGGCAACGGTATGGGACTTTCTTGCTCGTTGAACAGCATGGTAAAGCAGATGGGGATAATTGTCATGCTCAATGAACTTGTTTCCAAGGCTGCCGGAAACCAGGTCTACTTTCTGCAAAAAAATCTGACTATTTGTTTTAATCGATGACTTCAGGTTAAATACCTGCATCACAGACAACCCGATCAAGCTCAACGTGGCCATCCCAATCACAAAACCAATGGATCGATTAGATAATTTCATATTTGATTATACTGTGAATATAGTCAATGTGAATAAATTTCTTTAAAAATTAACTTTTAGTTAACCAATTTAATTTTTTGTTAAGAAAGCTTAACTCCTTGTTAATCTATTCGGAGTAAAGTATCCCGTATTTTCGAATATTCAACTTTCAACTTTGGCTATGATCAAAATTTTTCTAAATCTGATTACCAGGAATTTTCTTAAAGAACAAAACCTCAATATTCTTAATATCCTGGGTTTGACTTTTGGGCTGGTTGCTTTTGCCTTGGTCATCCTTTACACCGATCATGAATACAGCTATGATGGCTTTCATTACGATTCTGAAAATACTTATCGGCTGGAGGGAAAGACCAACAACGAGTTCTGGTTTTCCAATATTGACAGGGAATATGGCAAGGAAATGAAATCTGGAGCTTATCCGGCAATAAAACGCGTAATCCAGTTTACCACTCTCGGCAATATCTTTTTATCCGTTGGTGAAAAGCGGTTTGGTGAAAACAAAATTTATCGGGTACAACCTGGTTCTGATTTTTTTGAAATTTTTAATCTTGAAATGCTAGAAGGACGAAAAGAGGGCATCCTGGATGAACCTTACGCCACCGTGCTCACACGCACCACGGCTGAAAAATATTTTGGTGACGGGCCTGCTTTAGGAAAAGTGATCAATTACGATACCCTCTTGCTCAATGTAAAAGGTGTAATTGAAGACTTGCCTACGAATACACATCTGGATTTTGAACTTATCTATGCCAACCCCCGGAATCCAGAGCAGCATTTTCACGCTTTTACCTATCTTCAGATGGTTAAGGGCGCGAATCCTGCCAATGTGGAACAGCAGATTCTTAATATGAAACAAAATCTGGACGATTTTCACAAACTTACCATCGCCAGGCTCATAAAACTTAAAGATATTTATTATGAATCTGAGGCAGTCTTTGGCACTGGTGGAAAAGGCGATAAAAGCCAAATGATGGCCTTCTTAATTACTGGTTTTCTGATCCTTTTGATTGCTATTTCCAACTACATTAACCTTTCCCTGGCTATCTACTCAGGT
>CBDVAV010000760.1:0-2552 GCA_965372055.1 uncultured bacterium
CCCCGGTACTTGTTTCATTATGTGTGAGACCAATAAGTTCTGGATAATTCGTGAATTGTATTTCTTCATTAGTGGGGAATGACCCTAATGGAGATTTAATAACCGAACCTCTTTTTCCCCATTTGATGGCAGTATCACTGAATTTTTTTGAAAATGCACCTACGGAAATAAATCCCACGTTGGTTTCGACAAAGTTGATTAACAACTTGTCCCAAAACTCACTTGCCGAGGCAGTAAATATAATATGAAAATCATCAGGCAATTGAAAAATTTCCCTCAGGTTACCCTTAGCTTTCTTCATTATATCCCTGAACTCCTGGCTTCGATGTGATATCGATGGGACATTTAATTTTAAAGCCTCTTTTAAATGACTTTCAATGGTAAAGTACAGCTCGGAAGGGCCAACTGTAAAGAATATTTTTTTCATTTCCAGGTTTTTACTTGGTTAAGGTTGTTGTCGCGCAAAGCTAAACAAGAAGTAACAAATTGGCAGATTAAAATTGTAATGATATTAGTTACGTGGATGACATTGCAATTAAATGTTGATTTAACAAAAATTTGTTTATTAATTTAATTTAAGTGATTAAATTGGGAAAAAATTACCCACTAGGTCGCACTTGTTTTTTAAACCTAACAAGTTACAAAAACCGGGTGTTGTGTGGATTGAAGACCGGGCCTCAGGCATCATTTGGTGTCCCCTGCCTCTGGTGGGGTTAACAGTGGAGGGTCGATATTCCAAAACAGCCCAAATCGTGCACAATGAGGTTTATTGAACCCAAGACCGAGTGGGTTAATTTTTTTTCTAATATAGAACCCTGAATTTTATTGTTCCCTCGATTTCTTTTAAAGCTTGGATCACATCCTTATTATAAGTTTTATCGATATCTGTTATTACATAACCTATAATTTCATCGGTTTTTAAATGCTGGCCAAGAATATTGATATTGTGCTTGGCCAGTATGTAGTTTATCTTTGCCATAACGCCGGGGATATTATTATGTATATGGATTAATCTGTGCGCATTCTCTAACTCAGGCAATTGAAGATTCGGAAAGTTAACGCTCGAAATAGTTCTTCCGGTGTTAACATACTCCATGATCTTATTGGGTACAAAATTGGCAATGTTTATTTGGGCTTCCTCGGTGCTTCCCCCCATGTGTGGTGTAAGAATCACATTGGGAACACCTTGTAATTCGGTAAGAAATTCCTCATCGTTTGTTTTGGGTTCTGCAGGGAAAACATCAATTGCTGCACCTTTAACCCTACCAGATAATAAACTAGCCTTCAACGCTTTGAGGTCAACAACATTTCCCCGGCTAAGATTGATCAGAACAGATCCTTTTTTTATCCATTTTAATTCCTTTGTTCCTATTAAGTTGGCGTTGTTTTTCCTGCCATTAACATGAAGGCTTATTACATCACATTTTGATAAAAGCTGTTTTAATGAGTCGCATTTGGTGGCATTCCCCATGGCCAGCTTTTCATTAATGTCATAATAGTAAATATCCATTCCAATCGCTTCCGCGATGACTGATAGTTGGGAACCGATGTTCCCGTAACCAATAATACCCAATTTTTTACCTCGTATCTCATTGCTATTAACTGCAGACTTATTCCATTTTCCTTCCCGCATCGCGTAAATGGGATCTGGAAGTCTCCGCATCAGCAAAATAATTTCACTAATAACAAGTTCAACTACTGACCGGGTATTTGAAAAAGGGGCATTAAATACTGCTACCCCATGTTTTGAACAAGCTTCAAGATCTATTTGATTTGTACCGATACAATATGCACCTAATGCTATTAACCTGTTGGCGTGTTGGAGTACTTTAGCGGTAACCTGGGTTTTTGACCTAATGCCCAAAATGGAAACGTTTTTGATCTTTTCACATAATTCTTCCTCATCAAGACTCCTCGACATTTCCTCAACCGTATATCCTTCCTCTTTGAGTAAATCAAATGCCTTGGAATGTACATCTTCCAGTAATAGCACCTTGATCCTGTTTTTAGGGTAGGAGAGGGCAGTGTTCATTTTATTGACATACAAAAACTCATCCAGGCTTGGGGCAACATGATCGGCGTGTTCTAAGATGTGACTACGCTCAATATTCTCTGTAAATGCAATGAATTTGTTGGCCAATCCAGCTAGTTTGATCTCGTAATCCGTATAGCCATCGCCAATTACATATACTTCCCCTTGAAGGTTTAACTCCTGTAGCTGCTTTACTTTGCCGTTGTTGGATGACAGTACATTACTAGTGTCAAAACCAATAATATCCCCCTTTTTATTGAATATAAAAGTATTGGCGTAGATATGATGAGGTTTTACCCCATATTCGGTAACGATGGGCTCAATAAATTCTTTAAATCCATTGGAAATAATATATACATGATCTCTGTAGGTATTGAAAAACTCTTTGTTCCTTCTAAAAGATTGGGAAACGACTTTCCTTAATTTCTTTTCTAACAATGGTAAATGATCACGATTGGCCTTCAGGAGTTTTATTCTATCATTTAGGGATTTCCTGAATGAGATTTTCCCAGACATACCA
>CBDVAV010000761.1:0-2546 GCA_965372055.1 uncultured bacterium
CTCCATTCTCAATTTGTCTAAGACCAAGTTCAACTTCTTCTTTTTGGGCCTCGGTAAGTTCTAGCCAAAAATCTTTGTCTTCTTTCTTAAGTGTTTGGAAAAGTTTACTAATTACTTCTCCGCTTTCTAAATCCAGAATTTGTCGCACTAATTCCAATTTAAGTGATTGTAAATCCATGCTAAAAAGATTTATACGAAGTTAGTGAAATTGATATGAAAAAGGTATGATATAAATATTACATTTTGGCAACGAATGAGTAAAATGGACATCACTTTCAATCAGACATCCATAATCCATTCTACCTCTGGATTAAGATTATTTGATTTGGATAAATAGGAAATGGTATAACTACCTGGGAACACCTCCGTCAATACTGAGACAAATCCCATTGATAAATGATGCATTATCCGAAGCCAGAAATAGATAGCCGTTAGCAATATCCTCTGGGGTTCCAGTACGTTTTACAGGGATTTCACTGATCATTCGTTCCCTTGCTTCATCTGGAATAGCATCGGTCATATCACTGGAAATAAATCCCGGCGCAATACAATTAGCTGTGATCCCATACTTTCCTAGCTCAAATGCCCAGGTTTTGGTCATGGCTATTATTCCTGCCTTTGCAGCAGCATAGTTTGTCTGTCCAAACCCACCACGGAGGCCTACGATTGATGATGCAGATATGATTCGCCCAAACCCTCGCTCTTTCATATATGGAACAACTGATTTAGTACAGTGAAAAACCCCTGAAAGGTTAATATCAATCACTCGCTGCCACTCATCTGCTGTCATTTTATGCAGGGTATGATCCCTGGTAATTCCAGCGTTATTTATTAAGATATCAATACGGTCATGATCGGTGATAATTGACTCAAAAGTCTTGTCAATCTGCTCTGGTTCGGAAACATCCATTTCCATGTAAAAGGCCCGGCCTCCCTCCTTCCTGATATCTTCGGTGGTTTTATTTCCCTCAGTGAGGACATCCAAAATGATCACGGTAGCCCCTTCTTTTGCAAAGAGGATGGCTGTTGCCTTACCGATTCCTCTTGAGCCTCCGGTAATAACCGCTATTTTATTTTTTAAAATCATTCCTGATTAATCTACTTGGATATAAATTAAAGTAACAAAAGTAAAATTACATTTTATTCCGAATATTAGTCTAGTCTTTTATGGGAGTACTAACACAATCCCATGGAATGCTCAGGAGGCCCCAGGGTCTTAATAAAATTATCTAAGAATGTTAGGGAATTTAGTACAGACCTATTTCAGTTACTTACACTTACTAACTGAAAACCGAGAACTGAGAACTAATTTAATTCACTCGTTACGCAATGTATTGACAGGGCTGGCTCTACTGGCAGTCCAAGTTTGAGAACCTGTAATTAAAAATACCAGGAATACCAATATCAGCACCCCTAATCCATAATCAAGCACACTTAATGGAGCTTTATAAGCTACCCGACCCATAATAACCTGTTCAACCATAAAATAGGCAATGGTGATTGCAATGATAGAAGCCACAACAGAAAGCTTCACAAATCCTTTGGTTAATAAATATACAAGGTTCTGAACTGAGGCACCCATCACTTTTCTTATCCCAATTTCCTTTAACCTGCTTTCTGAATTATAGACAGCCATGCCCACTAAACCCAGGCAGGCAATGCTAATTGCCAAAAATGCTATAAAACCCAACACCCTCATCGTGACAGTATACTGCCTATATGCATCTGCCAATTGCTGATCATAAAACCCAGCTTCAAAAGGATGCACTTTAAAGTCGATCTTTTGCCACGATTTATCCAACTTACCCATTAATTGTAAAATATCCCGAGAAGCTACTTTTAGGTTAGCTACATTAAATCGCTTTGGGTTATTCATGATGAAAAACGGTTTAAGTGCCTGACTGAGCTTAACAAAATGAAAATCTTTAACCACTCCAATCACTCTCAAGGTAGTTCCATGGCCTGTTTTAAATTCTTCTTCCAGCACATCCGCCGGATTTCCAACCCCATAAAGTTCAAGGAACTTTTGATTTACGATTATCATTGTCTCTTCATTGTCAGATTCGGGAATATTTTCAGGAAAATTATTACCTGCAAGAAATGGGATTTCATGATTGACAAGATAGTTCCGGTCTGAAAACATATAAGACACAACAGTGCTGTCTGTTAAATCTTTGAACTTTACATAAGTTCCCATTTGGGTACCTGTACCCAATACATGGGAGGAAAAAGAAATCCTGGATACTTCTGGGATTTTGGTAAATTCATTGGCAAACACCATATGATCATTCCCCTGAAGTTTTACATTTAGGATATTTTCACTGTTAAATCCAATATCATAATTGGTGACAAATTTGTATTGTTTACTGGTTACTGTTACAATAATTATCAGTACCAGTGAAATCGTAAATTGGATAACAATCAGTGTCTTTCTAAGATTTACACCCTTCATTAATTTGATCCTTCCCCCGCTTTTTAAAATTTGAGCCGGTTGTACTTTGGTTAATATCAATGAAGGTAAAAACCCAGCCAAAAACCCGGTAACA
>CBDVAV010000762.1:0-2534 GCA_965372055.1 uncultured bacterium
GAGAATCCCGTAACTGTACCCAATAATTACAAGATTATCGAACCTGACAGCTACGTGGTTTTTACAATGGATCCAGATATATTAATTGCAGACTATCCTCATACTATCGAAGGTTCTATCATCAAAGTCGATAATCTCCCTTCCTTGCCCGATGATTCCGGTTCGCTGGTTATACTTGATCCTAATGGTAAAATGGTAGATCTGTTTTACTACGATAAGAGTTATCACCATGAATTATTGGATGACGATGAAGGTGTATCCTTGGAGCGAATATCTTTTACCTCATCTACAAATGATCCTAATAATTGGCAATCAGCTTCCCAATCTGATGGGTTCACAACGCCTGGATATAAGAATTCCCAATCCCTAGAAACTTCTACTGTTCAGGGAAAAGTTTGGATCGAACCTGAAATTTTTCTACCAAACATCGGATCTCAAAATAACTTTACTACCATCCGGTATGACTTAGGATCATCAGGTCTTATTGCCAATGTCACCATCTACGATCTATCAGGAAGAATTGTGAAAAAGCTTACCAATAATCAGACAGTAAGCGTAAAAGGATTTTTTACCTGGGACGGAACTGATGACATTGGATTAAAAGTCAGGCCAGGATATTACCTCGTGGTAACAAATATGTTCTCGGTCAAGGGAGAAAAATTTAATTTTAAAAATAGGGTAGTAGTGGCTTCAAGCTTGGACTAGAAATATAACTAGAGTTCTGTCGAATTAGCAATTTGTGCAAAGTACAGAAATACAACTTGTTTAAATAGCACATAATATCTTAATAACTCAAAATATTACGGTTTCATAATACAAAATCACCTCAATAATTGAACTTGATCCATGTGGATTTTTGATGATAATAAATTTTTTGTTTAGAATGCATGGTTTATTTTTGGTCACTTTTTAAGTTTGATAACTAATATTACGGTTATGGGTAAGAAGTCAGCAAAAAATCGTTATTCCGATAAAGAGTTAAAGGAATTTGAAGTATTGATCCTGGGTAAGCTTGCAACAGCGAAAAATGAGCTAAACTATATCAAAGAAACTTTATCCCGGAGTAATGACACTGGTACAGACAATACCGGTAGTACCTTGAAAGTTTTGGAAGATGGTGCAGATACAGCCGAAAAAGAAAATCTTAGTCAATTGGCTGCAAGGCAACAAAAATTCATGATACAGTTGGAAAATGCATTGGTGAGGATAAAAAATGGAACCTATGGCATTTGCGTAGATACAGGAAAACTCATACGTAAAGCAAGGCTAAAGTCCGTTCCGCACACAATGCATTCCATTGAAGCCAAGCTAAACAGGAAGAATTAATTGGATTTTCTCCAAAACCATGTAGAAGCATTAATATTCTGCTCTCCAAACCCGATCAAGATAAAAGAGCTTAAAGCATGTCTAACGGAAATGTTTGAAGCAGATGTTCCTGAAAAGGATTTGGATAAATGCATAGAAACCCTGCAAAAAAAGTATGATATCGAATCGCATTCTTTCCAGGTTTATAAAATAGGCGGAGGATACCAGTTCATGACAAAACCTGAATACCAAGCCAGTATTGGTATTTTGCTTAAACATCAATCCAAAAGAAGATTATCGACATCAGCCTTGGAAACCATTGCCATTATTGCTTACAAACAGCCCATAACCAAACCAGAAGTGGAAAAAATCAGGGGGGTCAACTGTGATTATTCCATACAGAGACTCCTGGACAAAGGATTAGTTGAGATCAAAGGTAAATCTGACAGGATCGGCAGGCCATTGCTTTATGGAACCTCGGATAAATTTGTAGATTATTTTGGGATTAACAGCATCGATGAACTGCCTACTACAGAAGATTTCGAGGACGATGAAAATCGCATTGGCACTGAAAAAGAGTAACAAAATCCCCTTGTTACATAATTGCTAGTAGTTGGGATCATACTCCCATACTTTCCCTTTGACAGTATCTATAATTGCATTTAAAAAAATGTAATTATGAGGCAACTAATAATTTTAATCACTGTCTCGTTGGCAACTGTCAATTCCTATTCCAAAAGTTGGGATGATGAAATATCAAAAACCAACATCACTATAGGGATTGCAGATAATCAAGATCAAGATAATTTTGAGAAGAAATTAGATAAACCTGTTTATCTTACCAAGGGGAAAAGAATTTTGGCAAGTAAAATTGCCAGACAGGCAAGGAGAATAAGAAGACGTGCAGGAAGGGTAGACCGCCACAAAAGGAGATTATATTCACATGAAAGGAGAGCAAGAAGACATTTAAAACGGGCAACCAAAAATGCAAAGAGAAAATGAAGTGGTCAGAGGGAATAAAAAATGGATTGCCTCTCTATTTACATTGTGAAATAGGTAGATAGATCTAATGAATTCAAATAAGGGCTATTCTTAATTTGCAATTAATTAACCTCCTTTTAAATAACAATAAAAATCATAGTTACCTTTGGCTCATATATTCTTAAAATATGCGGCCTAAGAAAACTATCTTACCAAAAAAGGAGAAGGAAAAACAAAGTCAAAATTCT
>CBDVAV010000763.1:0-2516 GCA_965372055.1 uncultured bacterium
AACCACTGATAATAGGTGAGAGAGTTACAGTTCTTGATTCTTCCCCAGATAGTGTTTTGTCAATTACGAGTTTTGCTTCTTTCCCTTTGCTTGCCATGTTGCAAGCCCCGCTAAATGTTGCTCCTTGTTCTATTAGTAAAATATTGGTTTTGATTTGGCCTTCTACTATGGAAGATGGTTTTAATATTAAGGTATCGTACACATGGATTTTACCTTTAAGCCTTCCCGAAAGCTCGGCATTTTGGGCAAAAATATTACCTTCGACATTGGCGAATTGACCCAAGACTATTTTTGATTTGGTCTTGATATTTCCAGTTACTCTTCCTTCAATTCTGATATTGCCAAAAGTTTCTATGTCCCCTGTAAAATGGGTCTCCATTCCAATAATATTATTGGAATTCATGTGGTCCTTTGATTCTTTCATAATACTTTTCAGTGGTTTTAATTCAATTGATTTAATCTTTTGTCTTTGAAAACTTAAATCCCCAGCTCTCCAGTTTTTTGTGCTTACCTTTATTTGCTTTTAATATCGACTGATAAACATCTTGTAAATAGACTGTAAGTTTGCTGTTTTCAGTTTCAATAAACTGATCACGCTCCGCAAATGCTTGTTCTGCTAATTTTTGATATTTCATTCCTTGACCATGAGCAGATAGGGCATTTTTGAGTTTGAAATTAATGGTGGCAATCTTTGAGCTTTCAAGAGGGCTGAGTGGCCCTTCCTCAAAATGTTTCTCTATTATTTTATTACAAAGATAGAGTAAATCTCCAGGTTTTTCGGGTAGTGAGAATTTTGACTCTTTTACCATAATATCCTAATGGATTTAATTTTCAGGCAGATATACAACTAGATTACTTTAATTACCTGCTATTACCAATATAAACACGAAAGTATAGTTTTACCCCTAAAAGAATGATCTTGGTTATAAGGGTTCGCCTTTTATTAATTTATTAATGTCTCCTCAACTTTTACTTTGGATGCCCCGTCATTGACCTGTTCTTTAAGAACTGCCTCTGTTATCTCGTCAGTGCTTCCGTTCATTTTCACAGATGATTTATTAAGTTTATGTCCATTATAGGCAGCCAATATGCTGACTATCGCCATCACTAATAAAGTATAATAAACAAAATTTGGTACAGGGATCGGGTCTCCCCCGGCATACGAATGTAATCCTGATAAAAAATAATTTACACCAAAGTATGTCATAAGTACCGTGCAGAATCCAATCATAGACATAAAATTGGAGGTAAATAAATTTTTAAGTGAAGGAATCATCCCCATGTGCAGGATGAAGGAATAAAAAATTATGGTTACCAATGTCCAGGTTTCTTTGGGATCCCAACCCCAATACCTGCCCCAAGATTCGTTGGCCCAAATTCCTCCCAGGAAATTACCTATTATCAATAAAACCAGGCCCACGATCAATGACATCTCAATGATCAGGGTGAGTTCTTTCAAAGTCTGGTTTACCCGAAGGTAATTTTCTTTGGTACGAAATATCATAATACATAGGTTCAAAAATCCCATCATGGTACCCAACGCCAGAAAACCATAACTGGCAGTAATGGTAGCCACATGAATAGTCAGCCAATAAGATTTTAAAACAGGCACCAAGTTGGTAATTTCCGGGTTCATCCAGCTCATGTGGGCGGTCAACAAAGTTACTCCGGCCAATAGGGAGGTGACAGAAAGGGTGATCTGCGATTTTTTTACAAAAATCAATCCCGCCAGCATGGTGGCCCAGGAAATATAGATCATTGATTCGTAACCATTGCTCCAAGGTGCATGCCCAGAAATTTGCCAACGAACAATAAGTCCAGCGGTGTGTACAATAAAAGCCAAGAACAGAATTGCGAATAATGCTTTTACTATTATTTTAAACTCATATTTGGGATTAAATATTTGAATGAAGAAAAGACCGACCAAAATAATCCCGAGCACCAAATAAACCGGGAACAAACTTTTAAAAACATTTAATTTATTATAGAATATCTCAAGGTTGGCTTTTCTAGGGGATAGTATGATTGCATGTCCTATTTCTTTTTGATAGTCACTAATATTGGCAAGCTCCACAGCTGCCTCAGAATAGTTGTTTGTTTTTCTGGCATCCTGCAATTTTTCCTGATATGTTGCAAACATATTTGATTCGAGGTTTTGATAATGGGAACCTAGCTGTTGGAAATCTGTGGGAGTTGCCCAGTCATTATTAGGATGGTTAGGTACAGGTAAAATTTTTAAGAAGTTTCCATTCAGTATCATATAACAAATGTTAACCCGTTCATTAACATTTATCAGTTCTTTATCATAAGTGGATCTGAGGGCAGGTTTCTTGATATATGCTTGATCAACCTGCTCTTTTAATTTGTACTGGCCATTTTCATCCAGAAAATCAATAAATCTGGCCTCTCTGCCATTTATACCAATCAAACTTTGGATAGCTTGATCATTTACCTTGATCAAATGCTTTTCTTGCCATACGGCATGGTCAGTTACCATACCCAGTAACACTTGCTCG
>CBDVAV010000764.1:0-2515 GCA_965372055.1 uncultured bacterium
AAAAGCGAGCTCGAGGAATTTAGCCATAAATAACCTTTTTAAAAGCTCAGGTTTTCTATTTCTTGATTTCTGTATTGGAGTATTTCGCAATTCTGGAGATTCTAGGAAGAGAATAAGAATCATGCAAAATATAAAGACCATTGGAGTAGTTGGGGCGGGGACAATGGGATCTGCCTTGGCTCAGAAATTTGCACAAGAAGGCTTTAATGTAGTACTTGCTGACACAAGTCTGGACTTTGTCGAAAATGGTATTTCACTTATAAAAGATACACTCGATGAGGCAGTAGGGAAAAATATATTTACAGCTGAAAAAGCTGCTGGGATCATATTAAATATTAAAGGAACATCGAATCTAAAAGAACTTAATGTTTGTGATCTTGTGGTTGAGGCTATTTATGAAGACTTGGAAGCAAAAGTGGAATTGTTCAAACAGCTTAGTTTGATTGTTAAAAAGGATACAATAATTGCCACCAATACTTCCTCTTTTTCTGTCACAGATCTTTCGGCTGGTGTAACAAATCCTGAGAGGTTTATTGGAATGCACTATTTCTATCACGCTGCAAAAAACAGGTTAGTGGAAATAGTACCTGGAATAGCAACCACCAAAGAGACTGTAAAGGCTATGGGAAATTTCTCATTTCTTTCAGGGAAAGATCCGATAAGCTGTAAAGATTCCAATGGATTTGTAGTAAACCGCTTTTTTGTTCCCTGGTTAAATGAGGCTACGAGATTACTGGAGGAAGGAATTGGCACAATGGAATCCATAGACCAGGTTTGTGTTAAAACATTTGGTATTGGGATGGGGCCGTTTGAATTGATGAATGCCACCGGAATTCCAGTTGCATATCATGCTCAAAAGACCTTGGAAGTTTTCGGAGATTTTTATAAACCTTCCGATAAATTAAAGGAACAAGCAGATTTGAATCAGCCCTGGAAGCTAAATGAAAATGGAACAACTCCTGACTCTGAAGCCGAAAGGGTAATTAGCGAACGCATGTTGGGGGTTGTATTTTATGTTTGTTCCCAAATGCTTGATGAATCAATTTGTACTGCTACAGCCCTTAATAGAGGGGCAAAAATTGGGCTGAGATGGAAAAAGGGCACTGTTGATCTGATGAGATATTTTGGAAAAAAAGATGTAGAAAGAATAATCTGGAATATTACCGATACTTACCAAGTTGAATTTCCCGAATCAGTGGGTGAAGAACATTGGAGATTGGAATTTGTCACCTTGGCAAAATCTAAAGGCAATGCAGTGATAACCATGTCCCGCCCCGAAGACATGAATGCTTTGAACGAAAATGTTATCTCCCAACTAAATGAGAAGTTTGATGAAGCCGATGCTGATCCTGACATAAATACAATCTTTATTACCGGGGCGGGAAAAGCTTTCGTAGCCGGGGCAGATATTAAGTTCTTCGTTCAAAATATTGTCAATAATTCCATTGAGAAGGTGGTTGAATTTACCAGGTATGGCCACGAGGTCTTTGATAAAATAGACAGATCGGATAAAAAGGTAGTAGCCATATTGAACGGGTTGGCAATCGGGGGAGGCATGGAACTGGCATTATGCGCTGATATGATTCTGGCAGTTCCAAAGGCCACTATCATCTTTCCTGAAACTGGGATTGGCATTTACCCAGGTCTGGGAGGTACACAGAGAACCACAAAACGCATTGGCAAAGGTTTGGCCAAATGGATGATCCTAACCGGGAAACCCCTCAATGCAAAAACAGCGTTGGAGATAGGCTTAATAGATGGTATCATTCAACCTACCGATATCTTTGAAATTATGGATGGCAGCATGCAGGTTCCAGAAATTGAAAAATTTGAAAGAAGTGAAAAGTGGCAAGCCCTGAGCAACCTCTATGAAAAGAACAGTTATCACTCCATTGTTGAGGGTCATTACCACAATGGAGGATTGGATAAAGAAGATGTAGATAAGCTGGCTAAAACCATGAGTTATAAAGCTCCCATCGCCATGGATATTGCGGAGAAGTTAATTGACGAATGCAAAGGCTGCGAAGCTGAACTGAATGAATTGAAATCCGTATTTTCCACTTCGGATGCATTGTTGGGATTGAGCTCAATTGGAAAGAGAGTGAAGTATGAGGGGAAGTAGGGGGTGGGCGGATTGATTAATTCCCCAAGTGCCCTTTAAAGTATCGGGATGAGAGGCTTTTGTTTCAGGTTTCAGGATACAAGGTTGGAGACTATATCCACAATCACAATCAAAACGAAGTAGGGGAGTTTAGTTGGATATCCCCTTTAAAGGTTGAGGGTGATACGATATAGCGAACGAACCATGCCAGAGGTACTTTCCCACGTAATAATGAAAGCAAAACCAGAGGATGTGTATAAATATATCGTGATAGTTGTATTGTTAACTTCATGTTAGCAGATGTGTTAGCTTAAAAAGTCAACTGAATAATTGACATCAAATAGTTTCTTTAATTCAAATTTAGTCTGCGTGATACCTTCCCATATCATAAGGTGATGTTGAAAGAAATCATCC
>CBDVAV010000765.1:0-2513 GCA_965372055.1 uncultured bacterium
AATATTCATAACTACAGCATCCTGAGCTATACCTTTCCATACCGATAGATCGCCAGTTTCCTTCCAATAAATATAAGCCAATGATGATTTTGTACCCGCACCATCAGCATGCATGATGTTACAATATGAAGGGTCCTTACCGAGCAGATCATTACTTATTTTGCAGAAAGCATTCGGAAAAATACCTTTATCAAGATTGCTTATGGCTTTGTGGACATCTTCTTTTACCGAAGAAACACCTCGGGCACTATATCTTTCAGTCATGCGGTAGTTTAATGGATGAACAAAAATAAAAAAAGCCTTCGTCTTAGGAAGGCTTTTACAAATATTGTATGCTAACTACTGGTTTTTGTTTCCATTGTCCTGGTCATTATCGTTCTTGAAGAATTTATCCTCCTCAAAAACCTCATCGCCTTGCTGAATATTTGAATTATTAATACTGGTCACTTTAAATTCAGTCCTCCTGTTCCGTTGATGATCTTCTTCCGTATCTGCATTAGGTATAACAGGTACGCTTTCGCCATAACCACGGGCCACTAGTCGCCTCCTATTTACACCTCTCATGATCAAGTAATTAACTGCTGATTTAGCACGCTGCTTAGATAAATTCATGTTATAATTATCATCAGATCGGCTATCTGTATGGGAACTTAGTTCAATACTGATCTCAGGATTGTCCATTAATAGATCGACCAGTTTATCCAATTCCTGTGCAGCATCATCCCTTATTTCCGCCCTGTCAAGGTCATAGTAAATATTTTCCAGCACGATAACTTCCTCAATCTTGATCTTATCCAGGAATAACAAAGTATCAAGGGTAACATTTGTCACTAATTCCGTTAACTCCTCTTGTGGAATCGATTTGCCTACTGTTGTATAGTTTTCCCTGGTAACATAATACATCTCCTTGCCACCAAGTTTCTCACCCATTAAAATATAATTCTCGTGCTCCGACACCCTAAAGTTGAATTTTCCATCAGGGCCGGTCACGACTTCATCAATCTCTTCTGGATCTTCATTAAACATTTGCATTAACTTAACCCTGACATTCGGCAATATTTTTTCGGATCCATCATCAATATGGGTCATTGTAACTCCTTCAAGGAAGTAATTGACTACTTTAAGGTCTGGGTCTTCATTTTTGAAAGTGTATATATCATCATCTCCTTTTCCTCCATCACGGTTTGAAGTAAAGAAACCACGGTCTGCCTTAAACAGGAACAATCCAAAATCATCACTAACCGAGTTTAAGCCAACACCCAAATTCTCAATAAAAGTTTTCCCATTTTCCCTCCTGGCCACAAAAAGGTCAAGTGCACCCAATCCAGGATGTCCATTGGATGAAAGATAAAGCTTACCATCATCTGCAACATAGGGGAAAACTTCATCTCCATGAGTATTGATCTCAGGGCCAAGGTTTTTTACCTGGCTAAACCTTCCTCTTCTATCCATTTTTGCAGAGTAAAGGTCGGCTCCGCCATAACCTCCTTCCCTGGTTGAGGCAAAATACAAAGTCCTTCCATTTGCACTAAAGGCAGGGGAGGAATCCCAAGCACCTGGAACATTGATATTTAACATTCTGGGGGCACTCCATTTTTTGTTACGGTATCTTGATATATAAAGATTTACATCCTTGGTTCCACTTCTTTTACCTGTATTAGCTTTGGCAAACACCACGGTTTTCCCATTATTAGAAAAAGTCACCGATCCATCATTGATGACAGGATCGTTAATTATATCATCCATTGGTTGTAGCGTCTCTAAATCTACAATTGCCCCTTTGGTTTTAATCTTGTAGATATTGGTAAAACCAGTTCCCGTGGTTTTATAAATCTTACCTCCTTCACGGTTACTTGTAAAAAAAAGCTCCCCTTCACTATAAACCGGTGAATATTCAGCCGCGGAAGTATTTATGGCCACTAGATTTTTCACTTGGTAGTAGTTTACCTTAGTGGATATATCAGATAGGGAAAGAAGGTTGGCTAGTTCCTGATTTGCTATTTCGATCATTTTTTCGTCTTCCGTTGCCTTCAGGTATTCTTCCAGTCTCCCTTCTGCTTCACGGTAATTACCATTGGCTTTTAAAGCCATGGCATGATAAAAGTAGGCTTCCCCATCACGATAACCGAAGCTTATGGCTTTTCTATAATAAGGTTCTGAAAGTTTTATCCTATTGCTTAACCGATAGGATTCACCAATATGGAAATTGGATATGCCAGCCAAATCCCGGTCCTTGATTTTTTCAAGTTGGGCAATTGCAATATTATACTCACCCTTTTGAACTTTTTTAAGCCCCTTCTTTAAGGAGGACTTTTGTCCAAAACTTATGAATACCAGTGAATTAAAAAGGATTATAGCTGTTAATAACTTTTTCATTTCTATCTTATCTTAAGCCTTTAGTCTCAAGCAAAAACTTAGCCAGTCAGAATAATTTCGAAAACTAGTCAAAGAGGTGATTAACCAACAGGCTTTCCTGTATATATCATCAGCCAGGTATCAGTTACGGGGACTAT
>CBDVAV010000766.1:0-2510 GCA_965372055.1 uncultured bacterium
CATTGAAATTATCTAAAGGATTTATTATACCTGCTCCCGACTTTAGACTATCAAAAATTACCAGCCCCACTTGCTTTTTTAGCTCAATCCTAACGGTATCTCCAATACCAGATCTGGAACTGATAAAAGTCTCACCAATTGACTTTTCCCCACTACGAAAGTCTATTTCTTCCTCAATTGTATCAAAACTGTAATACTCTCTGCTTACATCCAACGGATTTGCCAATTTTGCTATCTGGACTTTTCCTGAAACACCTTCCCCGTGAATGGAACTGATTTTTAAATATAAAATCAAAGAGTCAAACACTGCGTCTTCACTGAGAATCGGAAAGGTATTTGGTCTTAATTCAGTAAATGCTTTGGCACTGATGGTTCCAAATATTGGATCCCGGTATGTCCCAGCCATGAGATCAGCATTTTGAGTGAATTGGGAATAAGTGATTAGGGAATCTGCACGTATCAATGAGGAAGTTACGGGAAGTTCCACGTAATTGATCTTAAAATTGTCTGAATTGGAATTTAATTCAAGAGCAATCTCACTGGGATCTTCACAAGAAAATAAAATTATAGAAATTAATAATACCGGCGCAACTTTCCTACCCAACAAGCTCATTATAAAGGTTAAAATATGAATCCGTGAAATCTTCCGTTTTTTCGATTGTATCAAATTTTTTCTCTTCAGAGATATTACTGAACAAACCATTCAGTTTTTTACCAACTTCTCCATCTGCTTTTATGATGGCATCAGAATACTCCATCCCGAGTTTAATGAAACCCTCAAAATCTGCTGATTTAAGATTATCAAGCATATTGTCATCGATATCCATCATTTTTACTTTGTCAAATAAATTCCCTTTAAACTTATGGGAAAACCCATTGTTATAAACAGTAAATACAGTTTTAGTGTTCAAGAAAAGTGGATCATTTTTATAAGTTGTTTTTAAGTATAGGGGAATTAAGCTGGTCATCCAATCATTGCAATGAACTATGTCTGGAGCCCAACCCAATTTCTTTACTGTTTCAATAACGCCCTTACAGAAAAATATTGCCCTCTCGTCATTATCTTCATAAAACTTGTTTTCCTTATCATGGAAAACTGATTTTCGCTGAAAATAATCTTCGTTGTCAATAAAATATACTTGTAGCTTGGCATTGGGAATAGATGCTACTTTTATAACCAATGGTTTCTCTTCTTCACCAACAGCTATATTTATTCCAGATAAGCGAACAACTTCGTGAAGCCTGTTCTTTCTCTCATTGATTAGCCCGAATCTTGGTACCAAGATCCTGATTTCCATCCCTCTTTCTTGCATGGCTTGTGGCAATTTCCTTACAAAATCAGCAACTTCAGTAGTTTGTAAAAAAGGGTTAATCTCGCTTGCCACGTATAAAATTTTCAATTTGGAAATATCCATTGGTTTTTATTTTTTTTTATTTAGGAGATAATCAAACGGGCACAAAAATACGAAAATTTTCGGGTTTAATCAATATTTATAATACTTATAAAGTATTTTTGCGGCCGAAACTGTATCAGTGACCAGCCATTGGAATGGAGATACTTAGGAAGATAGATTTGCTGCAAAAATTTCTGAACTCCATAAGAAATGAAGGGAAAAGTATAGGTTTGATACCGACAATGGGTGCCCTGCATAAAGGGCATTTTGATCTGATAAATTGCTCAAAAAATGAAACCGATATCACGGTATGTAGCATTTACATCAATCCAGTACAGTTCAATGACAAGAAAGATTTCATGAAGTACCCGCGTGATGAGCAGAAAGATATTAACCTGTTGGAAAATTTAGGTTGTGATGTTGTCTTTATTCCTGATGATGCACAAATGTTTAAGGGGAAAAGGTTGGTTAACCTGGATTTTGGAAGTTTGTCGAATGATTTGGAGGGGAGATTTAGGCCTGGTCATTTTAGTGGAGTGGCATTGGTTGTCTCAAAACTTTTTAATATTGTACGACCAGAGGTAGCTTTTTTTGGACAAAAAGATCTTCAGCAATACTCAATAATTAAACAGATGATAGAGGAATTTTGTTTTAATATAGAACTAAAAATGATTCCAACTGTTAGGGAGGATGATGGTCTGGCATTATCCTCAAGAAATAAATTATTTACAAACGAGCAAAGGAAAGAAGCATCGAAATTATTCCAGGCTTTAAAGAAAGGGGAAAGTGTGCTGAAAACCAATAACTCAGTATTGGATACTAAAAAGGAGGTTGAGGAATTTGTAAGCAGTTCCAACCTGAGATTGGAATATTTTGAAATAGTAAACCTGGATAACTTTCAACCAGTTGATACTATCGACAAGAACAGTAAATATGGAGTTTGCATAGCAGGTTACCTAGGCAACATCCGACTAATTGACAACATAATTATTAACACTCGGTAATGTTCGTTCAAGTATTAAAATCAAAAATCCACAGGGTGAAGATCACCCAGGCTGAACTCCATTATGTTGGGAGTATTACAATTGATCCCGTGTTAACGGAACCTGCAGGGAT
>CBDVAV010000767.1:0-2508 GCA_965372055.1 uncultured bacterium
TAAGTCCATAAAATCATTGTCCTTAACATTCCCAGGGTTCTCATCAAGAAACAATCTATCATATAATCTTATTTCAGAATCAATGGCATGGTCAGCGGCAACCCAATGTATCGTACCTTTAACTTTTAAACCACTGGTATCCTGGCCACTTCTTGATTCCGGGAAATAAACACATCTCACCAAGGAAACTTCCCCCTTTTCATCAGTTTCATAACTCACGCATTTTATAATATAGGCAAACTTTAACCTTACCATTTTATCGGGGCCTAACCGGAAGAATTTTTTTGGAGGATCTATCATGAAGTCATCTTTTTCTATATATAACTCTTTGGCAAATGTCAGTTTCCGCTTGCCAGCGTCAGGGTTTTGTGGATTATTGACAGCCTCAAGCTCTTCACTTTGTTGATCGTAATTTTCGATCACCAACTTCAAAGGATCTAATACCGCCATTGCCCTGGGGGAGTTCTCATTCAAGTCTTCACGTATGCTGTGTTCCAGCAAAGCAACGTCTACTAACCCATCCCTTTTGGCCACTCCTATTTTATCGCAAAAATTCCTGATGGCTTTGGGAGTGTAACCCCTCCTTCTTAAACCAGAAATTGTCGGCATCCTGGGATCGTCCCAGCCATTTACAATGCCTTTATCAACTAGTTGAAATAATTTTCTTTTACTGGTGAGGGTATAGCTTAAATTCAATCGTGCAAACTCAATTTGTTGAGGCTGAAATACCTCAAGCTGCTCCAGGATCCAATCATATAGTGGTCTATGTACCTCAAACTCAAGAGTGCATAGAGAGTAGGTTATCCCTTCAATAGAGTCTGACAATCCGTGGGCCCAATCATAAGTAGGATACACATGCCATTTATTAGCTGTTCTGTGATGGCTTACATTCTTGATTCTGTAAATCACAGGGTCCCGCAGATGCATATTTGGGGAAGACATATCAATTTTTGCCCTTAAAACTTTCTCTCCCTCTTCATATTCACCCTTCATCATCCCTTCAAACAACGCGAGGTTCTCTTCCACGGGCCTGTCCCGAAAGGGGCTTTCTACTCCTGGTTTGGTTGGAGTTCCTCTTTGTTCGCTAATTGTATAAGCTGGTTGGTCATCAACATAAGCACCCCCAATTTTAACAAGTTGAGTTGCAAAATTGTACAACTGGTCAAAATAATCCGAAGCAAAAAATTCCCGATCGTCCCATTCGAATCCTAGCCATTTTACATCATCTTCTATTGAATTGACGTAAACTGTTTTTTCAGATTCAGGATTAGTATCATCAAACCTGAGATTGCAAAGGCCATTATATTTTTTTGCCAGACCAAAGTTTAGGCAAATGGATTTGGCATGGCCAATATGGAGAAATCCATTCGGCTCAGGAGGGAATCTTGTATGCACTTTAACATCGTGCTTACCATTACTTATATCAGTCTCTATAATCTGTTCTATAAAGTTGAGAGACTTTGCTAACTCATTTACAGCCATTTATTTTTATCTAAGCGAATGCAATTTTAGTGAAATTGATGAAAATATTATTCAAGAAATAAATATAAAACCACTACAACATTATCAAATATAAGCAGATCACCTTTATAATATATTTACATTGATTAAATACAACAACATCGCCGTTTTCTCATAGGTACATTACTACCTGAAATTGGGAAATACCTACCATAACATCTCCAAGCTATTTATCAATTTTGTGTCAAACAAAAAAAAACTGAACAAATGGAACATCAATTAAAAAATGATTTAAGAATGATTTTCGCGGTAAAGTACATCTGTAATCAATATGAGTCTGTATGGATAAAAGATCCAGATTTTATATTGGCATATACAGAACTGCAAGAATCCACAAAAGGTATAGATAAGTACCTTGAGGATGACATTCACCCAAAAATGTTAGATCGTGTTATCCAGAATGTTGACGTTGAGGCCGTGGAAACAACGCTCAATTACAAACTTGACAAAGAAATATTCAAGTTTAAGAAATCAAACAAGGAGTTTTATCAGGCATATTTTAGGGCCAGAGTATTGGTAAAACATGGATTTAATACTGAAGATAAAATTGGAATCAATTCATATAACAATAGCAATTTTATTTCAAAAACAGCATAAAAAGTACAGTTTACCATCTCCCTATAGAGGTATTTTTAATACTTCTAAGAGTATTTCCAGATAGTACAAGATGCTAATTTTGCTAGGGTGATGGTAAACGCTTTTTTATGATAGATAGTCCAATTGAATCTCATTTTACTCAGTCTTTTAAAGTCTTAGGAATAAACCATAAGACCGCAACCCTGGAAATTCGAGAAAAATTCAGCCTGAATGAATCCACTATTCAGGCAATATATCAATCAAGCCCTAACCTATTTATTTTAAATACCTGTAACAGATCAGAAATCTATGGAAATTTTGATCTTCAGAATGTAAAGAAACTTTGGACGGAAGCCGCTCCATTCAGCGAAAATAGTTTTAAAAAATATTTCTACTTATTGAATGGCCAGG
>CBDVAV010000768.1:0-2505 GCA_965372055.1 uncultured bacterium
GATACCCTGCCCGAAAGAACTTTTACAGCAAGAGTTATTTGATTTTTGTTCTAAAAAATATATTCTGCTCTCTAAAGCCGAAGCCATTAAAATATTCAAAAAAAAAGATATTTGGGGATACAGGGATTGCCAGGGCTTCAATTATAAAATCGACCACGGTATCCATTATAAAATACTTGAAGATGATGCTCTGATAATGTTTAGTCTGAATTATGTTACCGATGCAAATTTTCGAGATTTTCAAAGAGGATTTGTTTCAGAGTTTTACTTCAGCAAAGACATTTCTTCCCCCATTGAACTTCTAAGCCTCGATAACCTGAAAAAAGTATATAAGGACAATAATTCTTTCATTCAAAATGTGGAAAGTTATCTAAAAAAACCCCACCCTTGCCTTCATTGCTATGATGACCATGACAAAACCTACATCGTCAACGAGTTGTTGAAAGAAACTCTAAGTATAAAATAAATCCTGAAGGTGTTTTGCAGTTTAATCATATGCAGAAAACCAGATAATTAAACATAAGTAATATTAGATCAAACATATCAAATTTAAAGAATTATGAGTTGATTAGCTTTGTCATATCCATAGTAGCATTCTCAATAAAGGGTAGGTTTGGTTGAGCTTACCCTTTATTAATTCCAGCCCTTCATTTAACAGTTCTGCTTGAGACTGACTGTAGGCCCCATTAATATTGCAATTATCTATTGTGAAGATGGGGAATTATTGAATTTGCATTGTTATGTCACCACGATATTATCCTCAACCGTAAGACTGTTATTAGGTAAATCAACTTTAAATGTCGTTCCAATTTTTACCCTGGATTGTACTTCCACAGTTCCATTCATTGCGTTTAATGTTTCTTTTACTATGTAAAGGCCTAAACCGGAACCCTTTGAATGTTCATTCGCACGGTAAAACATTTCATATATATTGTTTATATACTCTTCCTGGATACCAATTCCGTTGTCTTCAAATGTTAAATAAATTCTACTTTCATCTGTCCTGGCAGTAATCTTTACAAAAGGGTTATCGATATCCTCATTCTGATATTTAATTGAATTGGAAATAAAATTCCTAAGTAAAACAAAAAGCCTCATTTTATCGGAGATAATTGGCATCTCAAGGTCAATGTCTTTCACCAGCTCAACTTTTTCGGCACCTTTCATATATCTTAGGCCCGATGTTACCGACTCAATTAGTACCTCAATATCTATCAAAGTGTACTCTACTTCCTTTCTGGCATTTTTTGAATATTCCAGAATATCTTGAATGAACATGTCCAATTGTATTACACTTTGCTCAATTAAATTGATATACTCATCCATTTTGTCAGGATCAAGTCGGATAATATCAATCAAACCCTGAACAGATGCCAACGGCGCTTTGATATCGTGTGACATACTATAGACAAATTTGTCCAGTTCCTGATTGGTTTTCTGCAGGATATCGGTCCTTTCGGCCACACGGATTTCCAAGTCAGCATTGATTTTTTTCAATTCTTCCTTTTGATCCTCAATAACCTTTGTACGCTCTTCAACTTTTTCCTCAAGCTTGTCAATTAGCTCCTTTTCATTTTTAAGTGCAATTTTTAAGTTTTCAGTCTTTTGAGCTACCGCCTTTTTTAATCTAAGATTAAACAGATAAAGTGCCACGATGCCAATGGTCACCGCGGATGAAATAAGGGTTAGGGCTATCAGTAATCTTTGAATAAATAGACTGTCGGTGTTTTTTTTGCTATAAATAAAATCATTCATCGAAAACTCTTTTTTCATTATCCCTAAAGTACTTAGGACATTTTTCATGTGTACCCACTTACTTTTCTCCATACTGCCAATCTCAAATATGGAAGGGATAATCAGGGTTTCCTTCAAAATATTTGCTTCTTCCGCAAGTTGTTCTTTAGTATATTTTACACCGTATTTGCTAATCAATAAGTCAATTATTTCTTCATCATTGTCCAGTGCATATTTCCATCCTTTAAGAGTGGCTGATAATATTTTATCCAATAGTTCAGGATTATTCTTTGATTTTTCAATACTGGTGTACAAGCATTCACCATAAAAGGAAAGTCCATATTCAAGTGGTTTGAAAGTAATGTAGTCACTTTGTATTACTCCACCAATGTATGGTACATCTGTTATATAACTAACAATGGCATCATGAGTGCCGTTCAACAATAATTCTATATCTGTCAACTCACTTGTAATATTTACAGATTCCAAAGGAATCCCAGCACTAGTCAGCATAGCTTTTATTTCATCCCCGCCAGTTATTCTTTTACCGATCACATCACTCAGCTTCTTAATGCCCGAACTTTCCAGGGTGATTAAAACAACAGGCGACTGTTGAAATATGGCTGTCAAGACAGTCAATTGATCGACAGATTCACTGCTCAATAGCACCGTTCCCGTGGCCACACCGAAATCAACATTCCCATCCAATACATCATCAATAATAGCTTTAGATCCGTTTGATTCAGTTAGAATTATATCTAATCCCAATTC
>CBDVAV010000769.1:0-2493 GCA_965372055.1 uncultured bacterium
GATTTGATAACCAGGATTCAGTTGGAAAATTAACATTGAGATTAGCTCACCAAATGATCAAACAGAAAGTTAATAAAACCTTGGAATGGATACTGATTATGTTAATGACCATGATGGTGATTAATGTACTTTGGCAAGTATTTACCCGGTATGTTTTGGATTCCCCAAGTTCATTTACTGATGAACTGGCAAGGTATTTACTGATTTGGGTAGGTCTTCTGGGTGCTGCCTGGGCATCTGGAAAAAAAATGCATTTGGCAATTAATATATTCCCTTCCAGGTTGAAGATCAGTAATCGAAGGATACTGGCCATTTTCGTCAATATACTGATCATTGGCTTTGCCTTGACCACCCTGGTGTTGGGCGGTGGTAGATTGGTTTATATTACTTCCATCTTGGGACAAAAGTCGGCAGCACTCCATATTTCCTTGGCCCTTGTATATTCTGTACTCCCACTCAGTGGCTTTCTAGTTATTTTTTACTCCTTGTCTGACATTTCGGAAAAACAATATCAATAATGGAGTATTTGCCAGTCCTTGTTTTAATTTTTGGATTTATATTTTTATTGATGATAGGTGTTCCAATAGCCTGGAGCATCGGTTTATCCTCCCTGCTCACATTATTGGTAAGTGTACCTGCCATGCCATCTTTTACCACTATAGCCCAAAGGATCGCTACCGGGTTAGATAATTTCACTTTATTGGCTATCCCCTTTTTTATACTCTCCGGGCAACTGATGAACAAAGGCGGGATCGCTCAAAGGCTGATCAATTTTGCCAAAACCCTGGTGGGGTCACTTCCTGGTGGATTGGCCCATATCAATGTGATGGCAGCCATGCTGATGGGAGCTATTTCTGGTTCGGCAGTAGCCGCAGTATCGGCAATAGGAGGGATCCTTGGCCCAAGGATGGAAAAGGAAGGTTACCCAAAAGAATTCAGTGCCGCGGTTAATATTAGCTCGGGTACCATGGGCTTGATCATTCCACCCAGCAATACCCTTATTGTTTATGCATTGGCCAGCGGAGGAATTTCTGTAGCGGCATTGTTTTTGGCTGGATATTTACCAGGTATCCTTACTGGTATATTTATCATGGCAATAGCTGCTATATGGGCAAAAAAGAAGAATTTGCCAGTAGGGGAGAGGAATGGTTTGAGGGAGATTTTCAAATCATTTATTGATGCTTTGCCCAGTTTGTTCCTTTTGATAGTAGTGATTGGCGGTATTGTGGCAGGGATTTTTACCGCTACCGAAGCCTCGGCCATTGCAGTGCTGTACACTTTTATTTTGGCCTTTTGGTACAAAGAAATTTCTTTGAAAGATTTGCCTGAAATACTGTTAACTACCGTGGGTACCACTGCGGTGGTAATGTTACTGGTGGGTACTTCAATGAGCATGTCCTGGGTGATGTCTTTTGAAAATATCCCCCAGGATGTAAGTGGAGCATTACTTTCAATCTCTGATAACAAATTTGTAATACTGATTATCATTAATCTGATACTGTTGTTGGTGGGAATGTTCGTGGATATTACCCCTGCGATACTGATATTCACCCCTATTTTCCTGCCCATAGTTACTAAACTGGGTGTCGATCCTGTTCATTTTGGGATTATTATGGTATTGAACCTCTGCATTGGCCTTTGTACACCCCCGGTAGGGTCTGTTTTGTTTGTTGGGGTAAGTGTGGCTAAAACCACTATTGAAAAGGTTATTAAACCCTTGTTGCCAATTTATATTGTAATGATTATTGCCTTGCTACTGGTCACATACTTTCCGCAATTGAGTTTATGGTTACCGGGGTTATTTGGCTATTGATTAGTACTAGGGGATGACGGTAATCGCAATCTCCTGCGCAAGTAGTAACATACTACATCTAGAGGGAGAGTAATACAATGCGTCTAACGGTAGTCATTCCAAGCCCTTATCATACGGCGTATAGCAGAAATGCATAGCCGTGGAGTCATTCCGAGCCTTGTCGAGGAATCTTGTTTGCTTTAATGCATAAGCAGTTTATTTGAAACAAGATCTCAAGCCAAAGGCAGGCAAAGCTCAATTCTTCGGGATGACAGAGCCTTTTTATATTGTCCCTGCTATCACACCGTCGGTTCCCAATCTTTTTGATATTCACGTGCCCACATTTGCATTGCTTTTGGGTCATTTAATATTTTCCCAGATTGAGTGTCAATAGAAAGGGTTTTGCCCTGCTTTTGTGAAATGTTTCCCAAATGACATAAAAGATTGCTTTTATGGCCCTCTTCAATGGGGGAATTGAGTTTTTCATTACTCTTGATTCCATTGACAAAATTCTGCATGTGGAATAAATCCAGGCTTCCTGCACCAATTATATCAGTGGTGGCAGATTCTTTTTCTTCCTTTAGTTCTTTGATGGTATTTCCTTCCTGATCGTAAGCAAAGTAACCGTTTCTGTCCAGCATAATAGTGCCCTTTGTGCCATGGATGGTCACCCCTCTGCCACGGCCGAAATTCCGGTGATC
>CBDVAV010000770.1:0-2481 GCA_965372055.1 uncultured bacterium
AAGGTGAAGACGGGTTTAAAAGGTTTTTTGCTTTTCTTTCACTCTTTAGTTTTTCCATGATAGGATTGGTCATTGCAACCAATCTATTTCAAATGTATATGTTTTGGGAGTTGGTTGGGCTTTCGTCATACCTGCTTATAGGATATTATTACGAAAAGCCAAGTGCTGTAGCAGCTTCCAAAAAAGCATTTATAGTTACCAGGTTTGCAGATCTGGGTTTTCTGATTGGGATTCTATGGATATCCTGGCTTACCGGAACCTTCGATTTCATTGAAATTACTGACCCACAAGGCCCTGCTATATCACAAGGTGCTGGCATTGTATTTTTAGGATTATCATCCATGACCTGGGCTGTGATCCTGATTTTTATTGGAGGTGCAGGTAAATCAGCTATGTTCCCTTTACATATATGGCTTCCCGATGCCATGGAAGGGCCTACCCCTGTATCAGCTCTGATACATGCTGCAACCATGGTAGTGGCAGGTGTTTTTCTTGTAGCCCGGATGTTTCCGGTTTTTGCCATTTCATCACCGCAAGCCCTGGAAGTTGTTGCTTTTATAGGAGCATTTACAGCCCTATTTGCAGCAGTTATTGCTTGCACACAAACCGATATTAAGCGCGTATTGGCATTTTCCACTATGTCTCAGATAGGATACATGATGATGGCACTTGGGGTTTCGGGTTATGGTTCAGAATCAGGGCTTGGTTTTATGGCATCTATGTTTCATCTGTTTACCCATGCTTTCTTCAAAGCATTGTTGTTCTTAGGGGCAGGATCTATTATACATGCAGTACATTCAAATGAACTTGGGGATATGGGTGGGTTGCGAAAATATATGCCAATCACCCATATTACCTTTTTAATCGCGTGTTTGGCTATTGCCGGAATCCCACCATTTGCAGGATTTTTCAGTAAGGACGAAATTTTGGTGGCTGCGTTCGCAGCAAATAAACTTTATTTTACGATTGGATTCCTGGTGGCAGGCCTAACAGCCTTCTACATGTTCCGCCTGTATTTCAGTATATTCTGGAGCAAGGAAGCCCAGGGGAAGAACTTGCATGAGTCACCTAAAACAATGACAATTCCACTTATTGTCCTGGCAATTGGAGCCACATTCGCTGGATTTGTCCCTTTCAGCAATCTTGTGACAAGTGACGGAATTGGATTTGACATACATATGCATTGGAATGTAGCTTTGCCATCCATTGGGATTGGTGTTTTGGGAATTGCAATAGCTTATGTTTTCTATAAGAAAGAAAGTGAATTGCCAGATAAGGCGGTTGCTGTTTTGAGTGGTATATATCGCAGTGCTTATAAAAAATTCTATATTGATGAATTCTATATTTTTATTACCAAAAAGATAATTTTCAACCTGATATCCAGCCCAGTTAACTGGTTTGATAGAAATATAGTCGATGGATTTATGAATGCCCTGGCAACGGCAACAGATTATATTTCAAATAGCATTAAAGAATTCCAGTCTGGACAATTGCAGAAATATGCTTTTGTGTTTTTGTCAGGGGTGATCTTGTTATTGTTGACTTTTGTTTACATTTTAAATTAATGAAAAGAGATAGAACATAGATGTATCCCGTGTTCCAATTACTTATGACCCAAAATGTAAATTGTAAAATATGGGTAAAGAAATTCAATTGTCAGAGAGATTATTGGAATTCGGTGTTTCAATAATAAAACTGACTAGTATGATTAGAAAGTCATTCGTGGGTAAACATATATCATTGCAATTACTCAGAAGTAGTACATCTGTTGGAGCTAATTATGAGGAAGCTTGTGGGGCGGTAAGTAAAGCGGATTTTATCAATAAAATGCACATAGTTTTAAAAGAAGGAAAAGAATCACTCTATTGGTCAAGGCTAATTGACAAGTCTTCAATTCATGATTCTAATCTAACACGAAAACTTATAGATGAGGCTGGTCAAATATCCAAGATCATAAGTAGATCACTTATTACTGCTAAGAAAAATGACAAATAATTTTACAATTTTCTTTTTACATTTTTCAATCTATTAGATGAGATGAATATCCTGACACTCCTGATTATAATCCCAGTACTTACCATAGTTGGTATCCTGTTGGCAAAAAACCAGAACCAAACACGTTGGATAGTTGCCGTGGGAATGGGTATCCAGTTAATCCAATCTATCAATCTGGTATTTGCATTTCTAGCGGAAAGAAAAGACGGCAACAGTTCCGAAGTCCTCTTCACTAAAACCTATATCTGGTATGAAAGCCTGAATATCCATTTCAGCATCGGGGTGGATGGAATTGCTGTGGCTATGGTCTTATTGACCAGCATGGTGATTTTTGCAGGGACATTTGCTTCCTGGGAAGTCAAAGATTTGTACAAAGAATTCTTTTTTTCATTGATCTTGCTTTCATCAGGGGTCTTCGGCTTTTTCATCTCCCTGGATTTGTTTGTAATATTCCTTTTCTTTGAACTGGCAGTGATCCCCATGTAC
>CBDVAV010000771.1:0-2481 GCA_965372055.1 uncultured bacterium
AAAATGTTATTGACTGGGTAAAAACCGAAAAACCGATTTTGAATTTAGCTGATAGCCGGAATCTTTATTTTCCCCAGTTAATTACAAATGACGAAAAAGAGCTAATGTATGTGTTTGTAAATGACCCGGATCGTAAAACAAGCAATATCCATTTAGTTGAAACAAATAGGGAATGACATAAAATTCTACTTAAATGAATGAATTTATTTAACACATGAACATGAGAAAATTTTCCATACACATCATTAAACTTATATGTTTCCCTGTTTTATTAGTTGCAGAGAATAGACAGGAATCAATGGATGGGGATACTTATATTCAAGATCTTATGGAGATAATATTATTAGGACAATAAAGCAGATATGATACATTCCTTAAAATATTCAATTTGTGTACTCTTTTTAGTTTTGAGCATTGCCCCAAAAGCACAATCGCCTTATACATTGATTGGAACTGATCAACAAGCTTCTGGAGTTGTGGCATGGATGGATGACGCTGGATTGGGGGAAAAGATGCAACGGATAATGGAGGCTTGGGCTATGGATGATGAGTTTTCAGGCACTGTGCTGGTCAGCGAGAGTGGTAAAGTAGTTTATAGTGGGGCATTTGGCTTTGCCAATAGATCGTTTGACATACCCAATACCATAGATACTAAATTTATGATTGGCTATATAAGCTTGCATGTTGTTCGATATACCATTGCCAAATGGATAGATGAGGGAAAACTTAAGCTGGATTACCCTATTAGTAAATATCTTCCTGAGCTTTCATCTCCTCATTTTACAAAGATCACATTATCACATCTCCTCAATTTGTTTTCTGGATTGAAAGAAGATTTAGAAGGATTGGTTGACATGAACACACTCCACACATTAGATCAATTAATAGAAGTAATAGACAATGAACCTCTAGTATTTGAACCAGGTACAAAGTTCTCTTTTGGGTTGACCTCTTCCGTATTACTTATAAAATTGATAGAAAATATATCTGCTGAGCCCTATCAAAATTACATACATCGAACAATAATTGAACCCATGAACTTGAAGAATACAGGTTTTTACCCAAGCCTGGGTTCTGTAAAGAAGTTGGCAACCCATTATGGATCTTTATTCGGCAAAAAAACTCCTTTTTCGGAAATTTTCAAAGCTGACTGTAATAATGGACGCAAGCCTTACTAACAAATTAATAGGGAATATTATGGGCATATTATTTGTCGTGCTCCCGTCTGGTCTGATACATAGCCAAGATGCTTACTGGTCACCAAATGGAATGACAATAGCCTATACCTCAGTTGAAGATGGGAATTCGGAAGTATATATAATGGATAAGGATGGTAAGAATAAAAAACGGATTACCTTCAATCTTGCCACCGATTTCTCGCCTACCTGGTCTCCAGATGGATCGCAGCTTACGTTTGGCAGATCACCTGACGGTAAATGGGAAAACTTTGATCTTTTTATTATTAACATAGACGGAACTGGAGAAAAGCAGCTTACGGAGAGTCCCGGATTGGATATGCGTCCAATCTGGCTGGACAAAACCACTTTACTTTTTAATTCTGATAGAAATATAGCTGGTCACTATGAAATTTTTACCCTTAAGATTCCTACTGGAGAAGTGACACAATTGACAAATACCCCTAAGAATAGTGATTGGCCATGGCCCTATGAATCTATAATATATTTTGAATCTGATCGAAGTGCAGTTATGAGGTGTATAAAATGAACTCTGATGGAAGTGACCAGACCAGAATAACTTTTAATGGGGGTGGCGCACCATCTCCTTCTCCTGATGGTAAGAGAATAGCTTTTCAATCAAATAGTGATGGTGATTGGGAAATTTATGTTATGAACTCTGATGGCACGAATATTAGACAGTCAACTCAAAATAGAGAAGTAGACGATAGAATGCCCTCTTGGTCAGATGATGGACTGAAATTAACATTTGCTACTAATCGGACTGGAAGAGATGAAGTATTTATTATGGATGTGAGTGGTAAGAATGTTAAACAACTTACCGGAATAAAGAAAAATTGAAGGCAGAATTAGAACCTAAAAATTAGAAGTTAATCCAATCTCCAGTTAGTAACTAAAATTCATAACCCGAAGTGATTATGTCAAAAACAATTTAAAGCAATCGATCCATATTTATGATGTTAACACAACTGACATTTATTAAAAGAAGTAATTGATACTATGCAGAAATACCATTTAATTATCTTGACAATTTTTTCGACATTATCTAATGTTTACGGGCAAAACCAAATATCCCCCAAGGGCAAAATCCTGGTTTCTTATGAGGAGAGGGGTGATCAAACAGACATTTATATACAGCCCTTCAATGGGGAAAAGCAGTACATAACCAAGCATCCATATTTTGATTACAACCCTCAGTGGTCTGCATCTGGAGAGGAGATTATTTTTTATCGCAAGCATCCCACAGAATATACCTCTGAAGTTTTACTTTACTCAATCGCTGATA
>CBDVAV010000772.1:0-2478 GCA_965372055.1 uncultured bacterium
CATGGGTAAGAAATTAAACTTCATATGCCAGGAAATGGGCCGTGAAATCAATACCATTGGATCTAAAGCCAATGATTCTACCATCCAAAAAACAGTGGTTGAAATGAAAGAGCAGCTTGAAAAAATAAAGGAGCAATTATTTAATATACTATGACCACTGGTTAGTTAAGCCTAAAAGTAATCGGGATAATTCTTCTTACCCTTACTGCCCTTCCCCTTTGCTTTCCGGGGTTCCATTTTGGGGATTCCCGAATAACTTTGATGGCTTCTTCATCGCAACCTGCACCAATTCCCCTTATGGCCTGAACATCGGTGATGGAGCCATCCCGTTCGACAACAAATTGAACATATACCTTTCCTTCGACATTCATTCTTCTTGCCTGAGACGGATATTTCATCTTTTTACTTACATAATCGTAGAATTTTTGCATCCCGCCTTTAAATTCAGCTTGTTGTTCAACAATATTAAAAATCTGATCAACATCCTCTTCTTCGGGAGCTTCTTCTAAAATAATGTCTGCTATTGCTTCATCTTCAGTGATCTCAACATCAAGATCAACTTCGATTTCTTCTTCTATCTCCTCTTCGTCGGGAACTTCGATAATTTCCGGCTGTTGTATTTTAGGTGGAGGTGGAGGCGGTTGCTCGGTGGGCGGTATTTCCAGCATTTCCTCAAAATCATCACGTACCTGCCCTAAATCGACTAAATTACCGTCATCATAAAACTTCCATTCAAAGGCAGAAATTACTATCAACAAGCTCAATACCAGACCGATGTTTAAGAACAGTCCGGATTTCTTGTTAAGATCCGCATCGGGTGTTTTCTTTGCTTCCATCGTTTCTAATTTGATTTATAATTTGGTTCAATCAATAAAGATACGAAAGTATTTATCTATTGTGCAAATAAGACATTAGTTGCTTCCAATTAATTCCAAATAATCCTTGGCTGATAATAACTGATCTATTTCCGATTTATTTGACATTGAAATTTTTATCATCCAGCCCTTTTCATAGGGTGAGTCGTTGACAATTTCAGGACTGGAATCCAATTCAGGGTTGATTTCAAGTACTTCCCCGTTGAGCGGCATGAATAAATCTGAAACTGTTTTTACGGCTTCAACCGTACCAAATACATCGCCCTGGTTTAATGTTTCCCCTGCTGTTTCGATCTCCACGTAAACAATATCCCCTAATTCCCCCTGGGCAAAATCGGTTATCCCGATTGTTGCAGTGCCGCCCTCTATTTTGATCCATTCATGATCATTTGTATAATGCAGAGATTCAGGTACATTCATAATGTTAAATAATTTTGTTTCAAAAATACATTCTTTTTCGAAATGCCAAAATATTATTGAGTCAAACTGAATCGTATTTGGATGCCTGCAGAAGTTGTGGACCTACGGAATGAATTGGATACTTTAGGCTCGTTAATATTCCTTTCAAAAAAGAACTGCAAGTTTAGCCTTTGATTTAGCACATAACTAACATTGGGTCTTAACTGAAAATTTAAGTTGCCCCTTGTTATGGTATTTTGTTCATCAATTTTTCTTTGTATGGTTTTAGTATCCCGTATAGTAAAATTCACTCGGAAAGTGAGATCGTTTTTCAAAGCTACTGTGCGTCCTTGTATACGGAAAGGTATTTTGAAATTTGCCTTTGTGAATCCAAGGTCAAAGGAAACATCTTTGCTATTGAGTTCGGTTATTTGGGTATTAGATAGGTTCAGGGTTAGGTTTCTTTCAGTTTTATATTCCAATCTGGCTGTCAACCGGCTTTTAGTTCGAACGTTTATCCCAATTAAGGGAGAAAATCTTTCGGAAATCTGTACCTGGTTTATAACGAAAACTGGCACCAGGTCTCCATTATCATTTTTTAATGAAGCAATAGGGTAATTTTCGATACTGTTGTTTAAACCTATCCCATCTGCATATAATAATGAATTGGTAAAACTATTAATGTTGTATGTAGAGCTATAGCTATGTGTGATTGTTATAGATGAAAAAATATCACTCAATCCACTCAGTTTACCCAATCCATTATAATCAATCCTCCAATTTGGGATTGGTGTTTTTGGAAATGGGGATAAGTTCATAGTAGTTGCATCTCTTCCCGAATAAGCGGCGATAAATGCAGGAATTAGTACATCCTGGGAATTAAGTTGATACTCGCCAGCGGAGTTCAAGCCGTTGAGCCTTTGTTGGATAATCCCCCTGTTTTGAACGTAATCTTCAAAAACCGGAGAAGTATTATCAGAATTATCCGGTATAAATGCTGTCTTTATAGTGTTAAAGGAAATGCTATAACTGCCACTTCTGGTGGGGTTTAATGACCTAAATTCATTAAATCCAGCATCAAACCTAAATATTTCCTGGAAGGTTGATGTTTCTCTTTTCTTTGCATCCAGTTGTATTTTAAAGTCTTTAAATGGCTCTAAAGAAGCCCTTAAGCTCATATCTATTGACTGAAGTTGTCTAAATG
>CBDVAV010000773.1:0-2470 GCA_965372055.1 uncultured bacterium
ACTTTCATGTTCTGTTTTAACCTTACTTTTTTAGCTATTTCCTTTCCAAATTTGAACTTATCCCTTGATGGTATTTCTCCTTCCAACACTTCAAAATAACAGTTATTAGATTAATTATAAATTGAGATTGAAATAGGCCTTGGTTTGTCACAAAGTGATCCCTCTGGGGCAATAGGGAAAGAAAAACGAAATTTCGAACTTGGAATTATGAAACCATGTAGTGTTGTGCAGGGTGTCACCTAATCGGGGGTAATTTCTCCAGTGTTTTCGCCTTGGTTTGGTGGGCATACTACATATTATTCCTTCGGCTTTATAAACTCCTCGAAAGGCGTGTAGCCGTGCAGAGGTAAAAACTCTGGATCTAGGTCATATCGATTCAATGTGAAAAAGCGTCCTGCATTGAACCCATCTATCAGCAAGTCCACCGCTTTTGCCTTTTCGCCAAGGGCTGTATAGATCATCGCCATACCATACTGATTATTTCCATTAGCATGTTGGGGAATGGTTTCCTCCAATTCATTAATTGTTTTGATGGCCTCCTCACGCATTCCCAATCTTGCTAATGCACATCCCATTCTTGATTGAGGTATCCAAGTCAACGCTTCAGTGGAACTGATTTTTTTGAACAGTTCAATAGCCTTTTCATAGTCCCCGGTAAAGTAATAGGCATTTGCATGGAGGTTTAAGTCAGATACCTCCTTTGCGGCCTCAATCCTTTCCAATGATTTCTTTGCCCATTCTTTGTGATTTTGGTGATCCTCTGCCAAGAGATAGGCTCTCGTTATGTTGATGTACCCGTTGGTAATATCTTCCCAGGAGAAATTCTCATTCTCCATCTTCTTTAGCATTGGAGGCAGCAAGTCGTCATCACCATTCAAAACATATGCAGTTAATAGCGTATTATAATAATAGTTTCCAGTAACTTCAGAAGGCACAAAGCCCAGTATATCTATTGCTTCATCAAATCGTCGCAGCTTTATTAAATTGTAGGCATAGACCATATTCCAATTGGTTTGTCGCTGCATTTGGTAGTCTCTGTCAGTTGGATTAAGATAGCTATAGTGTTGGATGACCTCTTTTGGTCTATTTAAATAGGATTCATACCGCCCCATTAGGAAGTTGGCGGAGCTATGTCGGGGATCTTTTTCAAAAATTTTACTCATTGCCTCATAGTTATCACTCAAATCCCCATAGACTGATGCCCAATACCAATTGCGCCATAGACGTTCATAATTAGATAAGTCGTCAACTAGTCGTTCAGCTAGTTTAAAAACTGAATCTGCTTTATGTTGGTTTCCTTCACGCATATAACTAAGAACAATGTATCCATATGGATAATAATAACCGCTATCTAGGGATATGGCCATATTCATCATTTTGCGGGATTCATCATTATTTACTCCGAATGTTTCCAGTCCCTTCACAAGGTATTCATATGCTTCATATCTGGGTGGATTTTGTCGGATACCTTTCAATGCATAAAACTCTGCAATAAATATGGTTAAAAGCCGCTGCCTAATTTCAACCACTATATCTTCTACATTGTTTTTGCCGCCCGTGATTGCGGGTAGTGCTAGTTCGACTTCCCCGGTTTTGGCATCAATCAACTGGCAATGGAAAATCAACTTATCCCCTTGCAAATAATAACTGCCTCTTACGATTTTATTTGCTCCTGTCCGGTCAGCGAAAGTTTCCAAATTGCCCACCGAGGCAAATTCTATATGAGCCTGAGCTGTCTGAAAACTTACCACCTTAATATCATCTAAACTCATCAACCCCTGGATAACCCAGTCCGCAGCCATGTAGCCCAAATTATCCAGGTCGGGGTCATTGGTATTGTTCTTAAAGGGAAGAATTGCAATTCTAGATTCCCCAAGATCGTACTGCGATTCCGATGCAATAATATTTTTATTGGTACTTTTGGCCCCAATATTATAAGGATTGATTAGAATATTAACAATAAAAGAGATCGCAATCACTAAGTTAACCCCATGAAATATTAGTTCTTTTTTATGAACTTTTGACGTTCCGGATTTACCATGAAACCAGGCATATAGAAGAGTAGCGGGTAAGGCAAAGATTACCAGAATGATGAATATATCAAAAATTTTAGAGGACCATCCATATTTTTCAATAAAAAAATTGAGTGCTTCAATTAATACCCAACCACCGCCCAAGTATATAACCATGGTTTGGGGTATTTTACGTTCTTTTAAATCCTGAATAAAGGGCATCAGTGGTTTAGTTTACCAATGTTAAAAATAGTAATGTTTAGGGATTTTGGCTAAATCCTTGTGGCTTTGCCGTTCTTCAGGCAGTAAACCTCGTTTAAAGTGCATCAAAAATGTATCTCTAAATGTCAACAATAGTCAACTTTTATGCTGGCAGGTTCATCGATCAGAATAAAGCCCTGCACAACACTACATAGTTTTATAATACTAGTTACCAAATTTCGTTTTCGATTCCAATC
>CBDVAV010000774.1:0-2460 GCA_965372055.1 uncultured bacterium
TTTACCCAGATCAAAAATGTTGGTAACAATATCCTGCTCCCTGTATTTTACCTTGAAACCACTTCCGAAATCTAGAAATTCAAGGTCTTTGAAATCCTTTGCAACACTAAAAAGTATTTCCGCAGCCCTGAGAAACACATCAGAATCGAGAATATCAGATCCTGAATGCATGTGCAAACCAGTAACTTTTATGCCATTTGTCTTTACCACCCTTAACAAGTGGGGCAGTTGATAAATGGAAATGCCAAATTTCGAATCGATATGCCCTGTAGAGATCTTTGTATTTCCCCCTGCTGTAATGTGAGGATTAATCCTGACACAACAAGGTATCGAATCACCATATTCATCCCCAAATTGCTCCAGGATAGAAATACTGTCAATATTTAAGACCACCCCAAGGTCAATTGCCTGTTTAATCTCAGTAAAAGAAACACAGTTTGGTGTATAAAGAATCTCCTCGGGTAAAAATCCAGCCTGAATGCCAATCTGGGCTTCCTGTATAGAAACCACATCCAATTCTGCACCTTCCTTTTTAAGAAACTTAAGTATGGAAAGGTTGGAAAGCGACTTGGCGGCATATTTAACTTTTACCTTTAAGCCGGAAAAAGCAGATTTCATAGTATTGAGCTGTGAAGCAATTGTTTCAGCATCGTATACGTACAAGGGCGTCCCGAATTCCTGGGTAACATCTATTAAATTTATCCCTTGTATCTTGTAGGTATCGTTTTGTAGTTGCATATTCTGTGATTGAAATGCAAATATATTGAGATGTGGCAACAAAAAAAGGAGGATTGCTGATCCTCCCCCTTTTATTTTAAAGTCGCTATTTATTTACGAGTTATTCAATCAGTAGTTTTTTGGTATTGACTTTGTCATTCTGGATTATTTGCAAAAAATAAATTCCCGGTTCTTTACCAATCAAATCAATATCCTTATCGTAAAAGCCGTCAAACCCATGATTCATTTCAGAATAAATTTCTTGTCCAGTGAGATCAATGATCTTGATTTGGATGGGATATGCACCAGCGTTAAACCTTAACCTGAATTTCCCCTCACTCGGATTTGGGAAATAAGCCAGGTTTTCAATATCAAGCATTTCTTTATCTTGATGCAGGGTTTCATAATTAACATCATCGATATCCTCAATTTTTATTTTGTGAATTTTTCTCACAATGACCCTCACTTTGCCATTTTCAACGTCTTTCAGGTCCAAAGTGATATCCATCGCTTTTTCCAGGGATTCCAAATCCCCTCCCATCCCAAATGATTCCATTTCCAACATCATCTCCTTGATGTGCTCATCATCTGCCTCATCTTTATAAATGAAAAATCCCTTTTTGTAAGGTGCCCCATCATCACCTTCTTCATCAAAATGGCGGCTATCGTTATTGTTAAACTCTTTTATTTCCATCTTCTCTCCATCTTTATGGAAATAATAATTCCCGTCTTCACTCTCTTTTAGTTGGATTACATCATCCTGAAATTCAAAATTACCTTCACCATCAAGTTTAAGATGCAATAGATGGTTCAACTTTTCATGGATCATATCCCAGTCCCCATTATTATGATCAAAAAATAAGCTGCCATCTTCATCACCCATCTTAAATTTGAAATGTTTGGATCCTTCCTCATCAATATCGTCGAAAAAATTAAACTTAGGGTACTGGGAATCCATTTTCAGATTACCTTCTTTATCAAAAAGGAAGTCGTAGTCATCAACTAGCAATTCCGGATCATTTTTCATCTCCTCTATATTATCATAACTCTTGGTGATGGTCTTTTTTTCACCATTGATATCTTTTGTAATTGAAATATGAATTTTCACTTTATCATCAACTTTCTGAGCCAAAACGGTAAAGAAACAAAGCATCAAAAATATGCTTTGGATTCCTGTAGTAATATATTTGAGTTTCATTTCCTTGTTATTTAAAATTCAATTTCCAAGCTAGTGATATTTACGTAGCACATACCCAAGGGGTGAGTTAAAGAATGTTAAAAAATGTTAATTTTATGAAAATCAAAGGATTGCGGGCTAATTTTACCGTATATATCAGCAGTAACCGGAAAACATTCTTATGAAAAAGCAAACTATCTGGTTAATAATATTCTTAATGTCCCTGGCATTGTTGGGTTTGATAAGCTTCCAGCTTTATTGGATAAACAGTGCATTAAAACTGAACAAGGAAAGGTTTGAAAGCAATGTGCAGGAATCCTTGAATTTCGTAGTGAATAAGCTGGAAAAACAAGAAGCTTATGTTTTTGCTTTTAAAGGTATCAATAAATTTAAGTTAGGGCCTTTAAATGAAGAACATACCAAAAGATCAGATACCTCCAGCAATAGTATAATTCGATACAGTGCCAAAATATTCCAACTCGAGTCAGATTCTGTCAAGCATTTGTTTGAGTTTGATGACTTCTGGGAAACCAATATCCAAAAGAAGGAAAATTTAATAGGGATCT
>CBDVAV010000775.1:0-2458 GCA_965372055.1 uncultured bacterium
ACCGGATGGAGACGTCCGGTAGCGCACACTCCACAGAAGAGTCCAGTTACACCCCATTATTTGATTCGTTGCAATATTAATCACCCTTCCTATTTATATTAATTCTAGATAATGCATTAATATTGCATCTGTAAAGACATCCTGATTATATAATGAAATATTTATTCCAACTATTCATCCTATTGTCAATTTTCAGTTGTGGTACTGGAAACCAAAGTAAAGAGGAAGCAAAAAGCCAAGAGGTAAATGTTTACACCCACCGTCATTATGAAGTTGACCAAATGTTGTTCGAGAGATTTACTGAATTAACCGGGATAAAGGTTAATGTTATTAATGCCAGTGCAGATGAGTTGATACAGAAAATTGAAACTGAAGGTGAGAGTTCTCCTGCCGATGTATTGATTACTGTTGATGCTGGAAGGCTTCATCGGGCAAAAGAAAAAGATTTATTAAACTCCGTAAACTCCGATCTTTTAAACCAAAACGTTCCAGCAAACTTCAGGGATCCAGAAGGATATTGGTTTGGGCTGACTTACCGTGCCAGGGTGATTGCCTATTCAAAAGAAAGAGTATCCCCTGACCAGTTGTCCACCTATGAAGACCTTGCCAATTCCAACTGGAAAGGTAAGGTCCTGGCAAGGTCTTCCGGGAATATATATAACCAATCCCTACTGGCCAGTATAATCGTAGCCAACGGGAGGGAAGAAGCCAAAAAATGGGCTGCTGGCCTTCGATCAAACATGGCCAGGGATCCCAAAGGCAATGATAGGGACCAGGTGAAAGCCGTTGCAGCAGAAGAGGGGGATCTTGCAATTGTCAACACCTACTATATCGGAAGATTATTAGAATCAGAAAATTCTGAAGAGGTGAAAGCAGGCAAATCTGTTGGTATCTTCTTCCCGAATCAAGAGGGTAGGGGGACCCATATAAATATCAGTGGTGCAGGAGTTGTGAAATATTCCCCAAATAGGGAGAATGCCATTAAATTCATTGAATTCCTTTCTGATACTGAAGCTCAAAAGGTATTCGCACATGCCAATTACGAATATCCTGTAAAACCTGGGATTGAACCACATTCGCTACTGCAGTCTTGGGGTGAATTTAAAGCAGATACCATAAACTTGTCTTTACTTGGAATCAACAATAAAGATGCTGTCCTGATATTTGATGAGGTAGATTGGAATTAAACCATAATCTCAAATGTAATGGCCCGCAACCTCAATTTCCGTAGATATCTTAATTTTTGGGGTGCTTTTCCAGGCCTGATCACTGTATTATTACTTATACCAATAGCGGTTATTTTTGTTAAGATATTTCACGGCCCTGGTGAATCGTGGACTCATTTGGTCAACAACCTTCTTACATCCTACCTTATAAATACATTTGTTTTAGTATTTGGAGTGGGCGGTTTGGCATTCGTGGTGGGAACAATTTCTGCCTGGCTGGTTTCGGTTTTTAATTTCCCGGGAAGAAGGATCTTCCAATGGGCTCTGGTATTGCCTTTGACTATTCCAACCTATATCATGGCTTTTGCCTATGCAGGCATTTTTGATTATGCTGGTATTATGCCTTCTTTTTTCAGGAATAACCTTGGAATGGGAGCAAGTGCTGGTATGATTGATATCATGAATATTTATGGGGTGATTTTTATCATGGCGATGGCACTTTTTCCTTACATTTTTATATCCTGTAAAGTATCATTCACCTACCAATCAACCAGAATCCTTGAAGCCAGCAGGACTTTAGGGGCTTCCTGGACAAGGACATTTTACAAAGTGGCCTTGCCCGTGTCAAGGCCCGCGATAGTGGCCGGATTAAGCCTGGTTATCTTTGAGGTATTGAACGACTATGGTGCAGTGAAATATTATGGAGTACAAACATTTACCACTGCTATCTTTAGATCATGGTTCTCCCTTGGGGAATTAAATACAGCTGTTTATTTTGCAGCCTTGCTGTTGTTTTTTGTATTTATTTCCATTGGATTTGAAAGATTGCAGCGAGGCAAGGCAAAATACCATTTTGGAACAAGTGATTATCCGTTGAAAAGAAAGCAATTGAATGGAGCAAAAAGCATGTTGGCAACATCATTTTGTACAATAATTTTGGTAGCTGGTTTTATTATTCCAGTTATCCAGTTAGTAATTTGGAGTAATCTTACCTGGTTCAAAGTTTTGAATTTCAGCTTTTTAAAGATGATAAGCAATAGCTTTACCTTGGCTGCAATGGCAGCTCTGCTTTGCATGGCAGTGGGGGTTATTTTGAATTATTCTTCCAGGATTGTTCCTGGCTTTACTACCAACATCCTAACTAGGATTGCCACCCTGGGATATGCAGTTCCGGGAGCTATTATTGCAATTGGAATTATGGTACCATTGATTTTTCTGGATAAGACCATTATGGCAGGTATTTTTTCTCAGGGTGTTCCCCAGCTTATTTTGTCAGGTTCAATCTTTTCTTT
>CBDVAV010000776.1:0-2448 GCA_965372055.1 uncultured bacterium
ATAAAAATACACCTGTATTGATTGGTTCTGGGTTTGAATCAATTGCAGCAGGGATGTCTCATTCCTTAGCCATTAAATCAGATGGGACACTCTGGGCATGGGGGTTGAATGGAGCTGGCCAGTTAGGAGACGAAACAAATGAGAATAAGAATATACCTGTACAAATCACTAATTGAAAATTTGTCACAATTTCGTCACACTTTTGAAAATCGGTTCTTTTTGCCAGTAAAGAGACATAATTGTAAACCCTCCAGGTTCACACTGATAATATTTAATATTGGGAATGGATCATAACTTTGCTTATGGGAATTCGTTGTACATTTAGTATCAATTAAATAAACTAGATGTTCTGAGGAGTGAATTTTCTTTTCCCCCAATTTCTTTTTGGATTATTTGCATTATCGATCCCGATTATCATCCATTTGTTCAGTTTCAGGAGAACAAAGAAGATATATTTTTCCTCTACCCAATTCTTAAAAAACGTAAAAGAAGCTTCCAGGTCAAAAATAAAACTTAAGCATCTACTGATCCTGGCAGCCCGGCTTTTATTCATTTTTTTCCTGGTGATGGCTTTTGCACAGCCAATCAAGAAGGCCAACAAGGAAGGCCTTAACAGCGATAAGGTTTTCATATACCTGGATAATTCATTTAGCATGTCCAATGAGGTCAATGTAGACCTTGCGGCCCTGGATGAAGGAATAAAATATGTAAATGAAATCATCAATCTCTATCCTCCTGGAACCCAATATTTATTGCTGACCAATGATTTCGCCCCTTTTTCAAACTCATTCAAGAGTAAAGCAGAAATTGAAGAACTTACCACTGAACTTGATTACAGTGGAATGACAAGGAGTTTCGATGAGATTGTTCAAAGGATTGGTACGGAAAAGCTGTTCACAGGGGTCAATAAAAAAGACATTTTTATCATTAGCGATTTTCAAAAGTCAACCCTGGGCAATCCTGGGGCCCTGGCTGCTGACTCCCTGAACAATATCCATCTGATCCCTTTATTTTTCATGGCTTCGGCAAACGTATTGATTGATTCTGTGTATTTAGAGAGCCCATTTATAATGGCCAGTGAAAAGACTGTATTAAATGCTACTGTAAGGAATAATGGGGAATCTGAAATCAACGACTTACTCCTAAAAGTGAACATCAATGACGTTCAAGTAGCAAATGCCAGTGTGAGTATTAAACCAAAATCAATAGAAACAGTAAAATTTGACCTGGGTTTTAACCTTGATGAAATCAGCAGATGCAAAATCAGCTTTGAAGAATACCCGGTTACGTTTGACAATGACTTTTATTTCACTATCAATAGATCGGACAAGATATCAGTCCTTGAAATAAAATCTGGAACAGATACTACCGTGGTTGAAAATGTTTTTGCCAATGAAGCATTATTCGAATTTAATAGTTATCCGGTTGACAATCTGGATTATAGTCTTATTTCTTCTTCTGACCTGGTGATCTTGAATGGATTAAATCATATTGACCAATCATTGGGGATAGTAATAAACCAATACCTTACTGGATTGGGAAATGTGGTATTGATCCCTGGGCCTCTACCGGATCAAGTTACGTATAATGCAATTGTAAAATCCCGGGTTTTAAGTAAAAGGGACACATTGGTAAAAAGCAGTTTGGCCACGCCGGATTTCAATAATCCATTTTTTGAAAACGTATTTGAGAACAAGTCTTCAAATTTTGCCATGCCAGAGGCGGCTCCAATAATAAGTTGGGGAAATGACCGGGATGCATTGTTAAAGTTCAGGAATGGCCAGCCATTTTTATCCAAATTAAAAGGTAGTGGGTTTATCTTTCTATTTACGACACCATTTGAAGATGATTTTACCAATTTCCATCGTCATGCGATATTTGTACCCGTGATGTATAAAATAGCAGCTAATAGTATGACCAAAGGCACCAAACTGTATTATGATTTTAATCAACCTTTAATTCAAGTAAAAATAGATTCCATTGGGAAAGACCAAATATTTAAATTGACCAGTAAAGATCAGGAGATAATACCATCACAACGAACCAATGGCAATGAATTATTATTGGAAATTCCAAAGCACACTCTTAAGGCAGGGTTTTATGATTTAAAATTTCAAGACCAAGCCAAAACAGTACTTTCCTTCAATTACGGCGATTCGGAATCCAGCCTTGACCAATATACTTCGGATGAGATTAAAGATAATCTTTTAGGATTAAAAAACATCTCCCTTTTTGGTGTGAAAAACAGCAGCGAATTATCAAAAGAGATAAAAGAAAACTATTTAGGTGTACCATTATGGAAATATGCCCTTATATTAGCGATGATTTTTTTAATGGCAGAAATTTTGCTGATCCGATTTCTCTGACGGTTCAATGAAAATACAAATAAAGTCTGTACAGATTCTCGATTCTTCTTCGCCCTATCATAAGAAAAGAAAAAATATTTTA
>CBDVAV010000777.1:0-2448 GCA_965372055.1 uncultured bacterium
ATTGGAATTTCGAACCCACTACTACCGAAGCTGAAACTGGAGATGAAATTGAACTGATATTTTATGCAGATATTGACAAGGACTGGTACTTGTATTCTACGGATTTCGACCCAGACCTGGGTCCTATGGTAACAGAGTTTAGTTTTAACCCCGATCCATCATTTGAATTGATAGGAGGGATTGAACCAATAGATCCAAAGACAAAATATGACAGTACTTTCGAAGGGGATTATACTTATTTTAAAGGGAAAGGTGAGTTTCGACAGAAAATACGGGTATTGTCAGGCAACCTTAATGTGTCAGGCAGTATAGAATACCAGGTTTGCTCAGAAATAAATGGCAAGTGCATCCCTTTGGAAGAAGATTTTGAGTTTGCCAATTTTTCTATAACAGGTAAGCCGATAATTGCATCCAAAGCAAATCTAAACTTTGGCGAAAGAAGCAGTTCTGATCCCTACTCCTTATTGGCTTTTATGCTTTTAGCATTTCTTGCAGGGCTAGCAGCCATACTGACTCCCTGTGTTTTCCCCATGATACCGGTGACAGTTACGTTTTTTACAAAAGGCGAAGGCAAAGAAGGCAGTGGGAAGTTTAAAGCCTTGTTCTACGGATTTTCTATCATCCTGATATATACTATTGTAGGTGTGGGTGTTTCACTGGTTTTTGGTGCAGATGTAGCCAATGATATGGCCACCAGTGCCACCGCGAACATTATCTTTTTTGCTGTGTTCGTGTTTTTCGGATTGTCATTCCTTGGGATGTTCGAGATCACTTTGCCAAATTCGTTCATCAATACTATGGATAGAAAAGCTGATAAAGGCGGCGTTCTTGGCATTTTGTTTATGGCATTTACATTGGTTTTGGTTTCATTTTCGTGTACCGGGCCAATTGTGGGCAGTATTCTTGTAGAATCGGCCGGTGGAAATATTCTGAAGCCAGTCCTTGGAATGTTTGCCTTCTCCATGGCTTTTGCCATTCCATTTACATTGTTTGCGTTTTTCCCTAGCTGGTTAAGTTCCCTGCCAAAATCGGGTGGTTGGTTGAATTCGGTCAAGGTTGTATTGGGGTTTCTGGAACTGGCGTTATCTTTAAAATTTCTGTCAATAGCTGATCAGGTATACCATTGGGGCATCCTGGACAGGGAAGTTTATCTTGCGCTCTGGATCGTGATCCTTTTAATGTTAGGATTTTACCTTTTGGGTAAGATCAGAATGCCAGGTGACAGTGTAATGGAATCCATAAGTGTTCCCAGGTTATTATTGGCAATTTTCACCTTTTCATTTGTAGCTTATTTAATCCCCGGAATGTTTGGGGCACCTTTAAAGTCCATGGCAGGCTATCTTCCTCCATTGACTTCCCATGACTTTAACGTGATCGAATTGATAAATCAAAACAATAATTCATCCGGGGGAGCTATAGCTTCTGCTGACGAAAGCTTATGTGATGATCCTAAGTACGCTGACTTCTTAAAATTCCCGCTGGGAATTAAAGGGTATTTCGATTACAAACAAGCCATTGCTTGCTCCCGTGAACAAAATAAGCCTTTATTTATTGACTTCACTGGTCACGGTTGTGTGAATTGCCGTGAAATGGAGGCCAGGGTTTGGTCGGATCCATCGGTGTTGAAGAGACTAAAAAATGATTTTGTAGTGGTCGCATTATATGTTGATGATCGCCAAGAACTGCCAGAATTCGAATGGTATACCTCATCCTATGACGGTAAACAAAAGAAAACTATTGGCAAACAAAATGCCGATTTTCAAATTACAAGGTTTAATAACAATGCACAGCCCTATTATGTGATCCTTAATAACGATGAACAGATTTTGATGGAGCCCACTGCTTATAATCTTAATGTGCCGGATTTTGTAAAATTCCTCGATCAGGCAAAAGACAATTTCGAGAACAAATCAACAGTAGCTTCTAATTAATTGGATCAGAAACAATTATTTCTTCCACTATAATATCTTCCAACTCAATTTTAGACAATTCCGTTAATTCACTGTTTTCATAAAGATTGTCATAATCTTCCAGATCCGGTTCGATTAATGCGCCGCTCTTATAGTTGACATAATCAGCAAACCGGATACCGTTAACTACCCGGATGTTATAGGCTGCCCTGACCCGGTTTCCAAATTTGCTGTAGGCGAGATAATCCAATGTGTGGTTTTCCTTATGGAACCAATAATAAAATTCATTGTCATGATCTTTGCCCCCGCCTTCCCTCTGAAAGGTGACCCTGATTTTGTGATATGGTTCTCCCTTAATTGTAACCTCACCAACATATTCTTTGATCACTGCCGCATCATTAAGCTTATTAGGCAATAATGAAAAATAAGGCACCGAATTTATTGCGCTTATTGCTTCGTCTTTATCATCACCGGTTAAAGTTACCGGATTGCCATTGATCTCACGGTAAAATTCTCCATTCTCATAAACATCCTTTAC
>CBDVAV010000778.1:0-2443 GCA_965372055.1 uncultured bacterium
TGTGTAAATATTGGCATTAAGTTTACAAATCCTCTCAACTTTTACAGGGGCTGATTCAACTATTTTTTGGAGGTAATCATCAATTTCATCAAGCAGATAAAACACAGAATCTTCTTTTAATAGCTTTGTAATATGTTCAGAATATTCACTATCCGAATATGCTAGTATTTCTTCGATTTGTATTTCATTATACATTCTGGGTAAAATATTATTTCAATTTTTGATTAGCTTTTGTTTGATGAATGCGTTTTTTTAAATAGCCTATAACTACTGGCTAAACGCACAGTGTGTTGGTTATTTACCAATCAAATTTACCCTGTTAACTATAGAATCCAATGGACTAAAATATTTGTCTGGTCTGATAGATATATATGGGTATGTATTTCCGTGGGGCTACTGCCAGTGTGCCCCATAATTGCTGAACAGATATCAAATTCACATTATTTCAGTAAAAAAGGATTGATAACTGTGTTTGTTACCAAAGCCAATCAGAGTTTACCAAACTTAAAAAGTTTAGCAAACCTGGACAAATAGCAAATTCTGACAACCGAAAACTTACAACTGAGAACTGATATAAATTTTAGAACAATGCCGTCACTTGTACCCTTCCGATCTGGACCAAATCCACCGAAGGTGATTTGCGGGCTTCATAGGTTAGATTAATTTGTAGCCCTGAAGTAAGCTTTTTTTGGAAATTCACCATCCAGGAAAAATTGCTTCCCGGCCTTAATGCCTGTAACAACTCGTACCCTAAAGGTGTATTTTCTTCACCCTCGAAGTCGATGTCTATATAACGGAAATTTGCAATCAGGCTACTCTTCGTGGCATTGTTAAGCCTGAATTCTGTGGACAGCTCATTTATCACCGCATTGCCTGGTTCCTCAAAATCAGAACTGTTTTTTTTATCTGAAATAGAATAGGTAGTAGAGATGCGCATTTTAGGGGAAGGCTGCCACGAAATGACTGGGGAGAGTTTTAATTGCCTGATTTTAAAATCCCTTCCCTGCAAAAAATCAGATGATGAATTATTGACAGACCTGGTCGAGGTAATCTTGAAATTGTAAAACCTGGAAATATTTATTCGGTTCGTAAATTCAAGTCCATGGGAGTTCCTTGCATCAAAACCATTGGTCAACAATTGCTTTCTCTTATTGTTGAAAGTGGTAAAACTCAAACCAAATTTAGGATTGGACCTATTATAAAAAAGTGTTGATCTCATTGTCTCCCTTACGCTTAATACATCATCGTCTTTCAGGTTTACCAGAAATGGCACCAGTCGGGCATCGAGGTTACTGTCCACTATTTTGTGGTGTGAAGTCCATGAAGTATTGTTGGAAAACCTAGATAAGAATTCTTTTAATCCGCCTTGACCCCTCCATTTTGAAGGAAAATTAACATTGAGCCGATAATTGAGCAAATTATCAAATGCCGAGATAAAATCATTAGTGGGGACAAACAATTTAATATAGTTCTGTTCATCAGGGTTAATGGCCAGGAAGAACTCGTTTAGATCCTGAATGCTATCGTCGTTGAGGTCACGCCCGGTGTGGGTCCCTTCACCGGTTGGCACTTGCAAATAACTGAATTCACGGCGAAGTTCCCGGCTGTTGGAAAGTGTATAGTTCACCTCCATCCTAAGATTATTATCCAACATATTCCCCAGCCAATCAATCCTGCCTGATATTGTCTCCTCATTCCTGCCAGAAGAAAGGTTTGCAATATTCTCCAGGTTTCTATATATGAATTGTACACCCAAGGTGTGTTTATTGGAAATTTCTGATGAAAGATTAAATGAGCCGGTGTGCGATCTGCTGTTCAGTTGAATTTCCCCATCTACCGGAAGGTTGTCTTCCCGATAAACATACCTGGCATCATATTTTGCTTTTGCATTTTCAGGGTTTTTTAGGTAAAATGTATGTGAAGTGGAATTCATGGCACTGCTGATTACTGAGTCAGAAAGGTCTGTAACCACGTTCTTATCCAATCCATACACGTATCCAGGAACTACATTCTTCATCAGAAACGATATATCCACATTTAACCTTTGCCATTCAGACCTATCTTTTAATCTATCATTATTCATTAAAAATGCACCGGAGGATATTTGCAGCTTTCCAAATAATTGCTGTAAACTCATGTAATGCTGTAACCCATTTATCAGGCTTCCCTTTTTACGGCTTACCAACTTATAGTTTATAGCATTGGATACATCCTTTTGAAGATTTATTGAGGTGGTAAATATTTTATCCTCGAATTTCGGATCCAGGCTTCGTGGGTTGAATGACCAATCCCTGTCAAACTCAATGTACCTGAACCTGTCAATAGCTTTAAAATCACGGCTGTTAAATTCAAAATTTATGTTTGAGGAAAGTTTGTACCCATTTTCTTTGCCTAAAGGTCGTGAATTGCTCTCAAAGCCTATTTTTAAAGCTTGGCCATTATT
>CBDVAV010000779.1:0-2418 GCA_965372055.1 uncultured bacterium
ACGAATTTAAAAAGGGACAATTCATAAGTGCTAAATCCAGTAACCGGGTATTAGGTGTTGGAAGAGAGAAAAAACATAAGGATTGTACCGAGATAAGTACAATAGGCGTAGTGCAAGCATATAGAAATCAAGGAATTGGAAAATCAATTGTTACAGAATTGATTAAGAGAATTAAATGTGAGACAATGTTTATTGTAACAATAATTCCGGATTATTTTTATCAGTTTGGATTCAAGACCACAAATGAGTTACCGGATTCCTTAAAGGCGAAAAGTAGGTATTGTGCTTTATTTTGCAATCCTGATGGTGTGAACATTATGAAATTGAGTAAAAGCACTTTGTGAGACTAAAAAACCATTAACTCGTATTTTGGTCCTGCAATTGATAGTGCAGACCAAATGATAATAACTTTCTTCATATTAGAGGTAACCGGATTTTTTTACTATGTTTCGATTTTAGTGCTGTTCATTAAGGATATTATTTTATCATTACGAGTAATGCGGAGTACAAAAGCTTATGACGGATTTTCAAAACATATTGGTTTTACTAGGAGGATTTATCATAGTAGCTATTGCCTCGAACCAAATTGCAAGGTTTTTCTACCTCATCAAACTTCCATTTATTACAGGCACGTTGCTAATGGGTATAATTGCGGGGCCGTTCATCCTTAAACTAATACCCGTCCAATCAAAATTAGAATTACACTTTATAAATGAAATAGCACTGGCTTTTATTGCCTTTGCAGCCAGCGGTGAATTATACCTCAAAGAATTAAGGGACCGGGCAAAAAGTATTAAATGGATGACTTTAAGTCAACTGGCAACAACCTTCCTTTTGACTAGCATCACGGTGTTTTATATTGCCGATTACATTCCTTTCATGCAATTGCTGAACATGCCCAGCAAAATAGCCATTGCACTGCTCACTGGAACCATATTCGTAGCCAGGTCCCCGGCATCGGCAATTGCAGTGATCAACGAAGTTAGGGCCCGCGGACCATTGACTCAAACAGCGTTAGGGGTTACCGTACTCATAGATTTCCTGGTGATTGTATTGTTTTCATTGACTTTTTCGACTTCCCTGGCCCTTGTACACAACCAGTCGTTTGACCTCGTATTCATCTTGGTGCTTTTGGGTGAGCTAGTGGCTTCTTTTGCCATTGGATTTGCTCTTTTTGCAGTTTTGAGATTGATCCTTAAACTGCGGATGCACAAGTATATCAAGAGCTCCCTAATTCTTGCCGCTGGATACTCGATTTATGTTTTAAGTGATTTGACAAGGGATTATTCAGAGCAGAATTTTGATAAGGAATTTATTCTTGAACCCCTCCTCATTTGTATCGTTGGTAGTTTCATATTAACAAATTACAGCCGCTATAGAAATGAATTCATGAGGATCATTCATGATACTGGCAATCAAGTTTACACTGTATTTTTCACCCTAGTGGGTGCATCAATTTCACTTGATATTTTAGCAGAAATCTGGCCATTGGCACTCGCGTTATTTGCCCTCAGGGTTATTACCATGGCCATAGGTTCTGTAATCGGAGGAAAATTGGCAGGTGACCCTCCACTCTTTAACAAAATAGGATGGATGCCATACGTAACGCAGGCCGGTGTTGGTTTGGGACTTACCACCGTTGTAGCTCAAAATTTTCCGGAATGGGGCAATTCTTTTGCCACGTTGGTCATCGCGGTAATAGTAATAAGTCAAATTGTAGGCCCTCCGTTATTCAAATGGGCCCTTCTTATTGTCAAAGAAGGACATCCCAAGGCAAGCGGATCTTTTGAGGGGGTAAAGGATGTCATCATTTTTGGATTGGAAAGCCAATCCACTGCATTGGCCAAGCAGTTGCAGGAGCATGGTTGGATCGTGAAAATTGCAACCAGGGTAAAAGACGTAAAGAAGGAGGATTACGAAGACCTGGATATCCGCCAAATAAAGGATTTGTCCCTCGAAACCCTGGAGGAATTGGATGCGGGTAGGGTAGAAGCCATTGTTACTATGCTGCAAGATGACGAGAACTTGGCAATCTGTGAAATGGCCTATGAGAATTTTGGCACTAAAGACCTTATTGTACGGCTTAACCATCGATTTAATATGGATAAGTTTCATAACCTTGGATGTTTGATCGTGGATCCGCATACTGCCATGGTAAGTCTTATGGATCACCTGGTACGTTCACCACAAGCAGCTTCATTATTATTGGGATTGGAAAAGGACCAAGACACCATGGATTTGGAGGTACTCAATCCCAATCTACATGGTCTGCCTTTGCGGGACCTTCGCTTACCTTCTGACATCATTATTCTGTCAGTAAAAAGGGACGAACAAATGATTATTTCGCATGGATATACTCGATTAAGGATAGGAGATACTGTTACTATGGTTGGTTCAGTGGAAAGCCTAAATAATGTT
>CBDVAV010000780.1:0-2407 GCA_965372055.1 uncultured bacterium
TTCCCTTTCTTCTTACTATCCTTGTCACCTGAAGAAGGGCAATATCGTTTTGCCGTACACCCATTTTGCGAAAATAGAAGTTGTTGTTTTCATCAGGTATTCCGTATGGTTTTGTGAAATCCATTACATTAGGAACGTTCACAGCATCAATATTGAAGCGATTCTTTAATGTTTCCACGCCGAAAGTATTGATGACCGCATGTCTTACATGAGGAATTAGCAGTGGAAAAGAATCGTCAACCAACTGGTTGACTTCAGGGTGAATCGATTTATAGCGCTCTCCTCTTTCCCAATGAAAATCATGATCATGTGTAACAGTATTAATTCCTGTTCTTTCAACAAGTTTCTTTATCCCGATACCCATGGATAAGTGACTGGGCAAGGCTGATGCATTTTCAGATAACAGACAATCAATATTTTTGGAGACTATCCATTTCTCTAATTTATTACTAATTATATTTGAGATTTTTCCAACATGCTCCAGGAGAGGCCCAGGGCTGTCGTCCGGTTGAAAAAATGCTCTTTTTTGCCCCCACTCAGCATCTGGTGAAAAGAATGAAAGTACAGGATAGCGATAATGCTTAAATTTGATTCCCTCCCAGTTCTCGAATTCCCCGGACATAACATGTACTTCGTGCCCCATCCTTTTTAATACTTCAATCCATTTCATGGTTTCCAGGGCTACACCATCAACTCCTCCTATTCGGCCTATTATTACTCCAATTTTCATAATAACTTCTTATCTCAGTTGTTGTTTTATAGCGTTGAATTTAAACTGCACTTTTGTGAAATTTACGCTAATCAAATTTCATTGTTGATATTTGGTTATTTACTAATTTTTAAAATTCGTTTTATTTTTCTGTTTCTTAGCTTAAAAGTGGAATTTAATTAAAACCGCTGACTAATCTTCGGTTGATGATTTCGTTTCCAGCCGTGGATAACACCACATGATTTTATAATTCAAGTAACCAAATTTCTTTTTCGCTCAAAGACCTTTCAGAACCTATTTAATGTGGTTATATCACACTTAAGTTTTGATTGGTATTTTGTATTTGTTAATAATCTTTGTCATCATTCAATGCATTAAAACCTCTCAGCAAGCTGATCTATATCTTTTCACAACACTTGACTTTCATGTTTTTTTTCAATCTTTCTTTCCTTGCTATTTCCTTCTGCTCTTTAAATATATCTCTTGAAGGAACTCCTCCTTCTAGTACTTCAAATGGAGTCAATCCATACAAAGTGGATTATTGGCCCTGAGTCCAATTTGAGGTCGATTTTTCAACCTGAAGAACTTTCTTTTGATTCCTAACCTCCTTGAATACTTATACCAAGTTTGGATACTAATGAAAACAGCTTTATCCCTCAATGCCTAATAGTAGATTGATAGTGAGCTCCAATTCATGAACCGATCATTTAATAGGTATTCCTTGATTGTCTTTACTTCTGAATCCAATAACTGATTTGGGTGCTTTGATCGACAAAGATTTGATAGTGATAATCCACAATTCTTTTCCTCCAGCCAGTAATACATTTTAGCTGGTGTTATACCAATCCACTTCAATACCACTGACCTAAAAACATCTGGCAATGAGTCGAATTTGTGAAGTAAAATCAGGTTTGTGTGGTAAGAATTATAATTTGACAAGATCAAAAAGAGAGTTTAGTTCTACAAAACCAAAAATAGACCTTGATTTATCACAAAGTGATCCCTTTGGGGCATTAAACATAGATTTTACAAAATTTCGGTTCTCGAATTATAAAATGATCTTGTGTAATGCAGCACACAGACCAATCACAGTCAAACAGACTGAGGATTATTGGTTTCGGTATGTGAAGACACAAACCGAGGATACAGGGGTTGAGTGTGAAATTGAGTGTGAGTCCACCTCCGTTAACTATGGCAGATAAATGTGAGTTTAAATAATATGACGGGATCATAACTGGAATGTTATCTGGCAAGGTATATTTAGGTAATAAATTTAGATAGGGTAGCTATTTGCCTTTCATAGAAATCTGAATCAATGATTGAAGAGTATTACAAAATTCTTGATGTTGACAAAAATGCAACCCTTCATGATCTTAAAAAAGCATATCGGGAAAGGGCAAAGCTTCTTCATCCTGACATAAATAAAAGTCCAGATGCCCAGGAGAAATTCATTCTCCTTAATGAAGCTTATGAATATCTACAAAAAGTCAAAACGGGAAGAATCTTTGACCAAAAGGCACAGACATATACTAAAACCACGACACCAGGAAAATCTTATGAGGAGTGGGGACAAGCTGAGAGGGAGAAAGCGAGGGCAAGGGCGCAACAACATGCCCGCATGCAATATGAAGAATTCATCAAGACCAAGTACTACAAAACCACTGTTGTAATTAATTTAATTACAAACATTATTTATTA
>CBDVAV010000781.1:0-2407 GCA_965372055.1 uncultured bacterium
ATCCCTTTAATGATTCCACTTCTTTTTGTTTCTTGTGATTTGTATAAATTAGAAAACGAGGTACATGATGGCTTGATCCAAGAAGACAGCAAATTGGTAATCTTTTCCTATATTTCACCACAGGACACGCTAATTCAGGTCATAGTTGGTAAATCCTTTCCAATATATGATAAAGTAAACGTTCACAGTGAAAGTGAGCTTAGACATGTTAAAAATGCAGAAGTTATTATTTCAAACGGCACAGAGTCAAAAACCCTTACCGAAAAGTTGTTCGAGGATAATAATGAGAATTACAATAATGATTATTACTATTATGGCATTCCCACTTCTGAATTTCCCATTGTTGCAGGGGGATCATATACTATCACGGCCACTACTCCCGATGGATTAAGTGCTACAGCACATTGCACAATTCCTTTGATGAAAAGCAGTGTATATGATTATGAATTGAATACTTCGATCAATCAATGGGGAGGGGAAATCCTTGGTTTGACGGTATCTTGGCAAGATATTGCTCAATTGGAAAACTTTTACAGAATAATAGCAGAAGGTAATTTTTCCAGACCCAACTCTGTAGATTCTGTTATTCATTGGACAGGCAGCTTTTATGACTTCAGTTATTATTCCGACCATAATCGTGATGGAGAGATACTAAAAGAAAAAGGCACTTCATATGTTAGGGATGAAAATCTTGACAATCTTACTATTCAGTTGCTCACTACTGATTATCATTATTATCAATACCATATATCAATAATGAATTATGAATCGGGAAATCCCTTTGCAGAACCTTCCAGGATTTATTCCAATGTAGAAAATGGCTACGGGGTTTTTGCCGGATATCAAAAATCTGTTTTCACAGTTGACTTTTGACATAGCTTACAAGTTGAATTTAGCCATTGCTTTGAGTGTCTTTAGGATAAGTATTGTTATTATGACAACATACCACCATTATTATAAAAAACCCTTGTAACACAAGTGTCAAATAAAAAGTGCCGAAGAAGGGACTCGAACCCCCACGGCCTCGCGGCCACATGTCCCTGAAACATGCGTGTCTACCAATTTCACCACTTCGGCAATGAAATCCAAAATTACAAAGGAATTGGGAATTGGCAAGAGGTTAGAGACTGGATTGGATTTAAAAAGAGAAAGCAGCCTTTAAAGGCTGCTTTCCACGCTATGAAACCCAACTGTATATTAACTGCTATGCTTATACATTTGCATCAACTGTGCCATTCTAAGAAACCCTCTAAAAGAGGCGCAAGAGGCTATTTCTGCTAGATGCCCATATGGAAATGTCCCATATTGGGATAATTTTTCCAAAAATGAGTACGGGAGGTTAGCCAAATTAAAATTACAGTGTATCCATACTCTCTCTACTGCTTGGCTTTTTAGTAACCTATTTGCAGTAGGCTTTCTCTTGGTATGTTTCCAAGTAGATAATTTTCAGTAATTATATAAGTGGCTTTTGGAACTAGTCCCCTTGATTGGGTCGGCACAAGTGATCCATAAATTGCAACTTCTATATTGCTTACCTATTGCCATAACTCACAACTTTTCCTAACCTCCTTCGTTAATGTTTACTATTAGTTATAGTTTTGTATATATGCAAGAATGATAATCCAAAGAATCCAGAAATTCTTAATTTTAAGGTTGTTTAACCATAAAAACATAGGAACACGAACTGGATTATTCAATGGGTAAACCTATGAGGAAATTGAATAGATCCACTCCTTTACTTGCCAACAAGCTTTTAAAGAAGTTCTGCGGGACACAATTTCAGGAAGAATTCAGGGGGGATCTCGAAGAGGAGTTTCAATACATTCTGAAAAGAAAAGGAAGAATAAATGCAAGGATTTGGTATTGGCTGGAAGTAATGACGCTAATATGGAATTTTAAATCCAGATATAAAATCGACAAAACAAAATCATCAACTTCTATGGTTTACAGCAACTTTAAATTTACCATCAGACATTTATGGCGACATAAACTGTTTACTGCCATTAATATTATCGGTTTGGCAATTGGCACCGCTTCTTTCATTTTATTAGGATTGTTTGTTACCGATGAGCTCAGCTATGATAACTTCCATAAGAATCCAGATCAATTATACAGGATACAATCAACCCTATTATTCAATGGTATAACCTATGATGAAGCGACCATCGCCTTTCCGGCACTTGAAGCTTTGGAATCAGAATTACCTGAAGTTGTTGGGGGGTTCAGGATTTTCAAGAACAGTGATTCTCCATTATTGGAAATAGATGATAAGAAATTGACCGAAGAAAAGTTTTTTTTTGCTGACCCGGAGTTCTTTAAGCACTTTAAATATGAATTCATATCCGGGGATCCCTCCACGGCTTTATCGGACATTGGCAACCTGGTAATTACTGAAAAAACTGCAATG
>CBDVAV010000782.1:0-2403 GCA_965372055.1 uncultured bacterium
TAATGTACTGTTGATTAGTTCTCCATTTATGCTTGCAGGTTTCCATTCTGGCATGTTTTCAATGATTTCTGTTATTTTCTGATTTAACAAATCATTTAAATCACTTTCCACAATATTTACATTTTGAATTGCTCCACTATATGTTATGGTGAACATCACTTTAACAGAGATGGAATCTAAAGCTACATCAGAATATGTTGTAGTGGCATTGCTTATTTCCTCGTTTAAATACTGGTAAAGATTGGGAAATCCCGATTTTGGAATTGCCCCAACCCTTCCGGCCACTTGCTCACGAACTTCGGTTGTGCTGTCAGGTAGATCTGTTGTCTCTGGTATTAAGGTAGATTGTTTGGTAAGCGAGTCAAAAGTGTTCAGCGGGGCAGAAGTGTCTTTTACAGTTTTTTCCTCAATGCTTACATCCTTTATTGAATCTATGGTTATTGGAATTTTCTTGCTCTCCTGTTGATTTACATTCAAAGAATCTATCAGTAACGGGTTCTCTTTTTTATTTCCACCGTTATCATTTTCAATTATCAGAAAAATTGAAACCACTGCTAAAATCCCGAAAACAACCCCTGCTATGATAATCCCATTCTTGATCCTTAATTTTCTTTTATAAATATCCGTTTTATCCAAAATTGAACTGAAATCTTTGCCATCTCGGATTTTACCTTGATCTATCTCTGGTTTTTCGGTCAATATTTTATACCTGGGTTTCATTTTGTTTTTTTCAATACCTTTTTCATTTTATTGATTGCCCTGTACACCCGGGTCTTGGCGTTATTTTCAGTGATTCCCAAAATATAGCCAACCTCCATGAATGAATTGTTTTCAAAAAACCTCAAATCAATTGCTGCTAACTCTTTCGGGTTGAGATGTTGTATCGCAATTTTAATTTTATTTAGCTTGTCAGAATCCGATAACTCCACTCCTGACAGCCCCTGATTCAAATGATCTAAATTATCTACGTCAAGTACTACAGTTCTTTGTTTTTTTTGTTTTCTAAAGTGGTAATTACATTCGTTAAGTGCTATTTTATAAAGCCACGAATGAAATGGGAAACCCATATTTTTATACTTTTTGATTTTCAATATTGCTTTTAAAAATACCTGGGAAGTCAGGTCATTGGCAACATCATAATCACCAGTCCTATTTATCAAAAATGTATAGATCTTTTCATAATAACGATGATATAGTGGTGCGAATTTTTTTGGATCATTCTTGGCTTCATCAATGATTACCCATTCCTCTTTTACTTCTAAATCCTTTTCCTCCGTGTTAGAAATCATCTTGAGCTAATGAATCAGGCTAAACATCTGATGGTTTTGTTAAATTAGGTACTTAAAGCCTAATAAAGTAAAATGCAAATAGATTCCGAAAGCTACACTTTTTTTTATTTTTTTTTGCCTTCTAGTTATGATGCCAAGAATCGCCTGACTTCTTCAAAAAATATCTTGTTGTCAGTGTAGCTTTTCCTCACCCATAAGCATTCTATGGAAAAAAATGTTTATGAAGAAATTGCTTTTTGTTTTGGTTATGCTGTATGGATGCTCTGTTACAGATGAACCGTTATATTCCGAATTGTTTGACCAGGAACTGTATACACTATCTGACATTCCCGGGCTTATAAATTTGTCATTGAAATCTGACATTGAGGTAAATAGTGCTAGTGTGATGGAACATCCAGCAAATGGGGAAGTGGAGTTGATTGTCAGATCATACTCTTCCTTAAAGGATATTTATTTATTGCGATATACTCCAAATCAGGATTTTACAGGAACAGATAATATCAAATTAATAATTAACTCCAAATACAGTCAAAAGATACAAATTAGGGTTGATCCCAATGCCTCTTGTAGTCAAGGTGCAGTTTCTGACCTGTTAACAATTCCAATAAATTCATCAATTACAGATTTTGATTTGACGGAAAATGATATCATATGCAGTTTTTCAGATCAACATCGGTTTTTGTTTTTTAATATTAATCAAGCTAAAGGAGTAACATTTTCCATTGATACTGCTAAAACTGATGATCAGGATGAATTAAAGCTATTAATGTCTTATGATCATACTGTTAATAATAGCGGATTTTCAGGAACTTTGGAATTTGGTGTCACTTGGGCTATCGGGCCTTCAAATGGGGTAGGCTTACTGGATTCTTTAAGGAATAGTATTGATATACAATCATCCTTGTTGATATTGAAAATTGGTAAAGATTAGGTTTCAATAACAGGTATTAATTGTATTCCCGCTTTTTTTCAGAGGATATTAACCAATAATTACAATTTTCCATTAAATTCGCCTCGTCATTTTGATGAATATTTATGGGAAAAGGAGATAAAAAAACAAAAAGAGGTAAAATCACTAAGGGAACTTACGGTGTTTCACGGTTAAAAAAGAAGA
>CBDVAV010000783.1:0-2400 GCA_965372055.1 uncultured bacterium
ATATATTTTATAAATGGCTCAAAGTCCAGGGAAAAGAGGGTGGTCAAAACAAATTTCCCCGGGTATTAAAGAATAAGCAACTGGAGGACTGGCTGGGATTTATTGATAACGAAAAAACAGCATCCATAATTGATGGATATTATTCTTAAGGGGGTTGCTTTTGGTATAGTACTGGCTATCATAATTGGCCCAGTATTTTTTTCCTTGGTACAAACCAGTCTGGAGAGTGGATTTATTGCAGGTATTTTTATGGCGGTTGGCATCTCACTAAGCGATTTGACATATGTTATATTATCCTACCTGGGTATAACCCAATTGGCTCAACACGATAACTTCTCATTTTATCCCGCTTTATTGGGAGGTTTGATCTTAATTGCTTTTGGAGTTGTTTCTTTTTTTAAGGGAAGATACCGGGGTAAAATAAATCAAGCAAAAAAGAATGGCAAGGATGTTTTTAAGCAAATCATCAAGGGATTTCTAATCAATGGAGTCAACCCGTTTGCTTTTGTTTTTTGGATTGGAGCCATGAGTTTAGCCACTGTGGAATACGGATATTCAGGAACTCAACTTAGGATTTTCTTCATAGCTGTATTATGTACAGTATTTGTTACGGATGTTACGAAATCTTATTTGTCCAACAAATTGAAACAAATAATAAACTTCCGGTTTGTGAAGGTCATGAATAATATTGTTGGAGTGGTATTGATTGCCTTTGGCATTAGGTTGCTTTACTTGGCCTTGACCTAAATATAAGTTTGAGTTTTCCCTAATCCTGTAGAATATTTACAATAAAAGTTGATTTCAGGGCCATCCAAGCAAGGAAAAATACAATGGCCCACCTTAGGTAAATGTCATAGTAATCAGAAGTGTCTTTAAAACGGGTTTCCCTGATCTCAGCTTTTTCATATTGATCAATTAACGTGAAAACATGTTCCAACGTCTTGTTGTCAGACACCCGGTAGAATTGACCTTTCCCTATTTTTGCTATCTCACGCAGAGTAGTTTCATCCAAGGTGTTTTCAACATAACGGGTCCTGCCAAAAAAATCTTTTCCAAAAGGGACTTTACCTTCTTTGCCTACAGCGATGGTGTAAATCTTTATCCCGTAGGCTTCTGCAAGTTTAGCTGCAGTGATTGGGTCAATATTTCCGGCAGTATTATCACCATCACTAAGTAGTATCAGAACTTTTGATTTTGAGTTCGATTCCCTCATTCGGTTGGTTGCTACGGCCAAAGCACTGCCAATTGCTGTACCCCGGTTTTCTATCATATCAAACGAAATCTCTTTGATATATTCTTTCAGCAGATCATAATCTGTAGTTAGTGGGGAAAGCGAATATGCATCCCCTGAGAATATTACCATTCCTATTCTGTCCTGTAACCTTCCCGCGATAAAATCATTGGCTACATTTTTTGCCGCTTCCAGCCTATTGGGTTTAAAATCCTCGATTTGCATGGACTCGGAAATATCCACCACCAGCATGATGTCAATCCCTTCGGTCCATTGTTCCACTTTTTCGTTGGTTTTTTGTGGCCTTGCCAAAGCCACTACAATCAGCGAGAATACAAAAAAGAGTAAAATTGATGGAAAATGACGAAACAATGTGATTGGGTTCCAACCAATTTTACTCTTTGGCAACGCGATAGGAAGTTTTTGCCTTGTGTTCCTGCTAATTATCCATTTAATAAGGAATAATATTGGAATGGCCAATATAAAATATAGAAGCAATTCGTTTTCCCACGAGAAGTTTGTAAGAGTTTCCGGGGTAAACCAGGAGAATGAAGCCCAATGATTTGTTAGGTCACCTTGAGATTCCATATTTCAAATTTTCCATTCTTTTTCTGTATAACTGATCTGAGAAATTCAACAAATCCTCAAACCTTTTCTTTATTTCATTTTCTTCTAATCCACCATATATAGCCCTGTCTATAGTACGTAACGCAACAAGAAGGGATTTATCCTTATAGGTTTTGATAATCTCTTTTGTAGTAAATTTCGTATACGGCGATTTATCCAGTTTCTCCATGTATTTTTTCCAGGTAAAAAGAGTATTCTCAAAATCGAGGTCGTTTTGGATAATAATTCCCTGAAAATCCCCAATAAATTTTTCATGTCTTTTTTTGAGTTTGTACAAGAGGTATTTCCTCTTTATATCCTTTCCGAAAAAGATCAATATTAACCCTGTTATAAATAAGAATGCAATAACTCCAACTATTAAATAGGGATAATTGAAAGCATAATTCAGGTCTTTATAAATAGTGTTATCAATAAGTGCAAGAGAGTCAGGTATTTGTGTAACAACATGCTCTAAAATTATAGAGTCCAGATCAGAAAAGACAATATTGCTGTCGCCATTGTTAAGAACAAATACCGGGAGCTTGAGGTATTGAATGGTATCT
>CBDVAV010000784.1:0-2394 GCA_965372055.1 uncultured bacterium
TGTACTGTCTTTATATACGAAATAATGAGTGTCTGCCTTGGCGGCAATTTGAGGCAGGTGGCTGATAGTTATCACCTGATGGTTATCGGCCATTCTTTTCATCATTTTACCCAACTTCAAAGCGATTTCACCGGAAATTCCTTTGTCGATCTCATCAAAAACGATAGTAGGTAGTGAGGCTTTATCTGCCAAGAGGTATTTTATACAAAACATCAATCGGGAAAACTCCCCTCCCGAAGCTACCGACTTGAGGTCTTGAGGTGCAATCCCTTTATTGGCACTGAATAATATGGAAATATTATCAATGCCTCCTTTTCCAGGTTCAATTTCTTCGTGGTCAATTTTAATTTCTGCATCGTGGATACCAAGTTCTGTAATCAACTCCACGAGCTTGTTGCCCAGAGGGATCAAAGCTTTTTTTCTTTTGTTACTTAACTCTTTGGCTACCTCCAAAATTTTGTTTGAAGCCTTATCCATTTCATCTTTAGCAGCCTGTAATTCTTCATCTAGATTGCTGGCTTTATTAACCTTGTCTTCAAGTTCTTCTAATTTTTGTTGGAGTTCTTCAACAGTAAGTACATTGTGTTTTTTTTGTAGTCTATAGATATCGCTTAACTTTTCCTTGTATTCTTCAGCAACTTGTGGATCATATTCCACTTTTGCTTCCTCTTTTTCAATTTCACTTACAATGTCATTCCATTCAATACTCAGGCTATCAATTCTTTGAGCCAGTTTATCATAAATCTCAGAGAAGTTACTTAGTGGACCCAGTGACAGGCTTGCCTGTCTCAGGAGATCATTTAAGGATATATTTTCATCACTGGATAGATTTATAATTCCGTGCAGTCGGGTTTTGATTTCCTCGGCATTTTCCATACGCTTCAGTACCTGTTCCATTTTATGTACCTCGTCAGCAGCCAGGATGCTTTGCTTTAGTTCATCATAGAGGAATTGATTGTAATCTGCCTCCTGGGAAATTTGCTGTGATTCTTCCTGTAACTGGTGATAAGCGTCACGTATATTTCTGTAACGATTAAAAAGCCTGGAGTAATCTTTATACAAATCCAAACATCCGGCAAATGAATCAACCAGGTTCAATTGGAAATTACTTTCCCCGATCAACAAATTTTCGTGTTGGGAGTGGATATCCATTAGCCTTTGCCCCAATGATTTCATTACATCCAATGTTACAGGGGTATCATTGATAAAACCACGGGATTTACCGGAAGGCGAGATTTCCCTTCTGATCAGGCAATCATCCATGAAGTCAAGATCATTTTGCTCAAAAAATGCTTTCAGATTATATTTTAAGATATCAAATTCACCCTCAATGATGCATTTCTCTCCATGATTTAGTAATACTTTGGTATCGGCACGGTTACCTAACAGCAGTCCAATTGCCCCTAACATTATTGATTTACCAGCTCCGGTTTCCCCGGTGATTACGCTGAGGCAAATCGAAGGCTGTATTTCAAGATGCCGAATAAGAGCATAGTTTTTTATCAATAATTGCTTGAGCATTTGGCAACATGGATTGTGAATGTAATATTAACAATTAATTTGCCTACTATTGGAAAGTTTGGCTTCTTAGTTACTGATAATTTTATTGTACTTATCCGTCTTGGTTGGGTCAAGTTCGGTGAGCAATTGAAAAGCTTCTCTTTTAATCGGAAGGCTGCCATCAGAAAAGATATTTATCAATTCATCTGATTTGGCATCCAAAAAAGAAATGACCAATATTTGGTTGGGATTGACATCATTTACTTTTTTTACCTCTTTCAATACATCCAAAATTTGCCTTCTGCTAGTCTCCTGGTTTTGCAAATATGTATCAAGGGCAAGTCTATGGTAAGTATAAAAACCTTTTCTAAAATCTACCATCAGTCTGTTGGTAAGGTTTTCAATTAACCAAAACCTGTTTCTGGTACTTCCCAGGGATTCCCATCCTTGCCTGTTGGAAGCCTGGGCATTAGTAACTATGTTTTGGGCTTTTATGTAATATGGTGTGCCTCCTAACTCACTAAAAGTATCATAATCAAGTCCAAGAATAATATTGGCATAAAATGCCAGCATTGAGGTAAGATTGCTGATAAAACTGTTTTCGCTATATTCAAGGGGCTGCGATTCTGTGTATTCAAATTGCCAGTCCCTGTCAGCGAAATTCAAGATTATAGACTCATAGTTAGCATTGTAAATTGGTCTTGCTGATTGAATTTGAACAGTAGAACTGAATACACCAATAGATGGCATTTGATCGATAGTAAAGGTTAGGTTACAATTGATTTTTTCTTCATTTGAATAATTGTCATTTGTCCATTTCCTAGAATTGAGGAATTGTGCAAAAGCCACCTCCATATCCTTAAAAACCCTTCGATCTGATATTTGTATCTGGTC
>CBDVAV010000785.1:0-2393 GCA_965372055.1 uncultured bacterium
GTTAAAAACAATGCAATGCCCATTAATGCATCCCTGCCATAATGAAGTTGGGGAAAGATCACCCCTCCATTGCCTTCCCCGCCAATTACGGCGTTTACTTCTTTCATCTTTTCCACTACATTCACTTCACCTACCGCCGAAGCAAAGTAGGTGCCCCCGTGATTTTCAGTTACATCCCTCAATGCCCTGGTGGAAGAAAGGTTGGAAACTGTATTTCCAGGGATTTTGCCAAGTACATAGTCGGAAACAGCAACCAAGGTATATTCTTCCCCAAAAGGAGTACCATCTTCACATATTAAGGCCAACCGGTCCACATCGGGATCAACTACAATTCCAAGATCGAAACCGCCATCCTCCAACAAAGCACTTATTTCTGTTAAATTTTCAGGCAAAGGTTCTGGGTCATGGGTAAACATGCCATTTGGTTCACAGCTTAATTCCACCACCTGATTAACACCCAATGCCCTAAGCAATTTAGGGACAGCTATGCCTCCAGTGGAATTAACACCATCAATGGCAATCCTGAACCCAGCTTTCCTGATGGCTTCTGCATCAATTAGGTTGTTGCTTAAAATTTCCTCAATATGTTTTTCTATAAATCCGCCTGCTATTTCATAACCTCCAATTTCTTCTACCGGGGAAAAATTGTGGCTTCCATCCTCGGCAATTTTTAAAATCTCCTGGCCATCATCAGCTGAGATAAATTCGCCTTTATGGTTTAATAGTTTCAAGGCATTCCAATCAACAGGATTATGGCTGGCCGTAATGATTATCCCCCCTCCAGCCTGTTCCATGGAAACAGCCATTTCAACTGTTGGAGTAGTTGATAGTCCTATGTCAATAATGTCAATTCCCAGACTTATCAATGTATTTGCCACTAATTTGGAAACCATTTTCCCAGATGGACGGGCATCCCTTCCTATCACTACTTTATTAACCCTACCTTTTGATTTCATCCATTGGCCATATGCAGCAGAGAATTTGACAATGTCAATCGGGGTAAGGGAGTCACCGGGAGTGCCCCCAATTGTACCTCGAATTCCAGAAATAGATTTTATTAGTGTCACTTGGTTTTTTGATTTAGCCGTGCCAGAGTATTTTTTGAAGGGATTTCAATCGAATTTCGAAAGAACCTTATTTACTTCAGAATCGGGATCACCACAAGGATCTCCTTCCCCAACTTTTCGTCCACAGTATCCGCAGGTTACACCCTCTTTATTTAAAAAGGGGCTTTGAGATGCACAAGTTCCTTTAAATTCCCCCTTTTTTAAGAAAATCAATCTTACTGACATCAATACAAAGAATAAACCCACCAAAATAATCGACAATACAGTAGTCATAATTCCTCTATATTTGTTAAACAAAAATAGTATTTATTTTCTAAAACAAGTACCATCACGGTTAGTTCTAATCAATAAATGGGTAAAATAAAAACATCTCCTGACTTAAACAGAAAGGAGAAAATCAATGCTTTTAACAGGTTGTTAACCATCATGGATGAGCTGAGGGAAAATTGCCCGTGGGATAAAAAGCAAACTTTTGAGAGCTTGCGTCATTTGACCATAGAAGAGACCTTCGAACTATCTGATGCAATTGTTGAAAGGGATATGGAGGGGATAAAAAAGGAGCTGGGCGATATTATGCTTCACTTGGTATTTTATGCCAGAATAGCTTCGGAAGATAAGAAATTCGACATGGCCGATGTGCTGAATTCAGTTTGCGATAAATTAGTTGTCAGGCATCCCCATATTTATGGTGATATTAAAGTGGAAGATGAATACGAAGTGAAACGAAATTGGGAGAAAATAAAACTAAAAGAAAAAGGGAACAGTTCAGTATTGGGTGGAGTACCTAAATCTTTACCGGCAATGATAAAAGCCATGAGGATACAAGAGAAAGCAAGGGGTGTTGGTTTTGATTGGGAAAATAAAGACCAGGTTTGGGATAAGGTAATTGAAGAATTGGAAGAATTTAAGAAAGAAAAAGAGAAGGGAAAAATGCAATCAGAATTTGGCGACCTGCTTTTTTCACTGATCAACTTTTCCAGGTTTGTAAATATAAACCCAGAAGAAGCACTGGAGCGCACCAATAAAAAATTCATTCAGAGATTTCAATACCTGGAAGTGGAATCTAAAAAAGATGGCAAAAAACTGGATGAGATGACTTTGGAAGAAATGGACGAATACTGGGAGAAGGCAAAGAAATTATGATTAAGGCGGAGCTGGAAATACAAATTGCCCAACCCACAGAATATGAGATGGAAATAGTACGGCAACTTACAAAGGATTTTGAACTGGATGGGGAAGAATTTAAAAAGGGACAATTCATAATTGCTAAATCCAGTAACCGGGTATTAGGTTTTGGAAGAGAGAAAAAACATCAGGATTGTACCG
>CBDVAV010000786.1:0-2389 GCA_965372055.1 uncultured bacterium
ATCAATGCTACCATAATACCCATGAATTTTGCCAATGATTGAGCGTTTCCTCCCCATAATAACAAAAAGCATATTACTGCAATTACAGAAGTGACCAATTTAATGTTTAATCCAAAAATTAGCGCTATTCCTGATGTAGCTCCTAGGATATTCCCTGCCTGGTATGCAGCCCCACCAAATACTATTGCTCCAACAATAAAAAGTTTTATCACTAATGAAGATTTACCCTGGTATCTTTTTGCAATTGCTTCGCCTAGGCTCAGTCCACTGACAATAGTAATTCTTGCAGCCGCTTCTTGGAGGATTACCGTGGCAATAGTAGCAAACACCAACGCCCAGATCAATGCCTCTTTGAAAGATGCCCCTGCGGATGCAGCGGTAGTGATCGTACCCGGGCCGATAAATGCAGCCGATATTATTGACCAAAACAATACATTGGAGAACCTGGATTTTAAGTTCAGACTTTTAGCCATTTTTATCAATTTTCATTGATCCTTGTTCATTGATCCCTATTCATTGTTCATTGTTCATCGTATTTTTCCCATCCACCTCCACCAGGGGTTTTGACTATAACCGTATCCCCTGCCTGCAATTCTGCTTTATCAATACCTTTTAATGATTCTTCAGAGCCATCTGATCGAATGATGTACTGCATTCCTTTTTTTCCCTCTTCGCCACCATGCATACCAAAAGGTGCATAATTACGGTGCTGGGATAAGATAGTAAAAGATACTTGCTCTTTAAATACTAATTCCCGAACAACGCCATCCCCTCCATTCCATTTTCCCTTTCCGCCAGAACCGGATCTTAACGAAAATGATTTAAGTGTGACTGGGTAATTTAATTCCATAACCTCCGGGTCGGTGATCCTGGTGTTGGTCATATGCTGATGAACCCCACTGGAACCATGGAAGCCATTTCCGGCGCCTGTTCCTCCACAAATTGTTTCGTAATAGCCAAAATTATCATTACCAAACAAGAGATTGTTCATAGTACCCTGGCTGCAGGCTACCAGCCCTAGCGCTTTGAGTAAGGTATCGGTCAATCTCTGGCTTATTTCTGTATTACCTCCAACCACTGCTGGATTTTGTGAATCGTCATCACCAAATACTGGGTTTAACATGCAGGTTGGGATATTAATTGTAACAGATTCCAACAGTCCCTCATTCAAAGGGATATCTTCATTGGCAAGTACTCTCAGTACATAAATCGCCACACTATGTACGATAGCACGGGTAGCATTCATATTACCAGGATGAATTTCTCCGCTTCCATCGAAATCAATCAACATTTTTCCATTGTTAATTGAAATATTAATATTGAGTAAAGTGCCATCGTCCAGGTATTCCGTAGCAGCATATTGTTTATCTAATGAAGGGAATTTTTTTGTTAGACATTGATTTCCATAGGTTTTTATTTCACCCATATATTTTATCACCTCGTCAATCCCAAACTCCTCGGCCATTAATTTTAGCCTGTTTTCCCCTTCCAAAACTGATGCCAACGCACCATTTAAATCAGCAATATTTTCATTGATGGATCGAGTAGGGTATTTTGATGTAATAAATAGTTTTTCTATCTCATCCCACTTTGGCTTGCCTTTCTTTACAAGGTACATTGGAGCAATCACCACACCTTCTTCCAGCAGGCATTTTGCATCAGGTGGCATGGAGCCGGGCCTTGTCCCGCCAATCTCAGCATGATGTGCCCTATTGGCAACAAAACCAAGTAGTTGGCCCTGGTAAAATACCGGCGTCATGAGTGTAATGTCTGGCAAGTGAGATCCTCCAAAACCCGGATGATTGGTAATGACAACATCTCCTTCCTCCATATTGAGTTTATCCAAAACAGATCTGAGGCATATCCCCAATCCACCTAGATGCACCGGAATGTGTGGTGCGTTAACTATCAGATAGCCTTTATTATCAAGTATGCCACACGAAAAGTCCAGCCTTTCCTTGATATTAACTGAGAATGATGTGCGCTGCAACTGAGCCCCCATATCATTGGCGATAGACATTAGCCTGTTGGTATATAGTTCCAGCTTAGCCGATTCGGGATTCGTGAACTTGCTGTTTTGAGTTAATACAACAGCTTTTAATAGAGCATTATTGTTTTTGTCGAGAAAAAACCTCCACCCCGGCATCAAGAAAACTGTGCTGTTAAAACTCACTATTAATGCCGGGCCTGAAATATCAGCACCAGGTTCAAGATCTTCCCATTTATAAAGCTCCAGATCAAACCATTTGTTGTTGATAAAACTTTTCCTGGTCTTTATAGGATCAGGATGATAAGCCCGAGCTGTAGCTGTCTTTTCTTCAAATTCTTCATTTTTAATATTGGAAACAATCACTCGAATAGATTCAACCTCAACTTTCCTGTCATCAAT
>CBDVAV010000787.1:0-2388 GCA_965372055.1 uncultured bacterium
CAAGTTTGCAATACCTTGGAATTGTTTATGCTTTGTTTTTCGGCTACATATTTTTTGATGAAACCTTTGATTGGATTGCTTTGAATGGTATTGTTTTAGTGTTGATTGGTGTTGGTTTAAATATCTGGTATAAACAAAATTTATTGAAAACAAGTTGATCTCAAAGGATCAAAAGCCTTATTTTTGAATAATATCTAAGCAACTAAGTATATGTCAGGGCATAGCAAATGGTCAACTATAAAAAGGACGAAAGGGGCTTTAGATGCAAAACGGGGCAAGATATTTACTAAACTGATCAAGGAGATCACAGTTGCAGCTAAAGAAGGGGAAACAGATCCTGAAAACAACCCAAGGTTGAGGCTGGCAATCCAAAATGCCAAGGGGGCAAATATGCCAAAAGATACTATTGAACGGGCAATAAATAAAGGAGGAGGTGCAGATGGAGCTAATTATTCTGAAGTTACCTATGAAGGATATGGACTCAATGGTGTGGCAATTTTTGTGGAGTGTACCACCGATAACTTGAACCGAACAGTATCCAACGTACGATCAGCTTTTTCCAAATACAATGGTAGTTTAGGTAATAATGGATCACTTGAGTTTATTTTTGATAGAAAAGGAATTTACACATTGCCCGTTCCAGGCAGCATGGATGAAGATGAGTTGATGTTGGAGTTAATTGATGGTGGTGCTGAGGATGCGGAATTTGACGAAGGTTACGTGACTATTACAACAGCGATGGAGGATTTCGGGAATATGCATAAAAAACTTGATGAAATGAAGATCGAAGTTGAAAATGCAGAATTACAGCGCATCCCAAATAGCTTTGTCAACCTTGATGATGAAACCTTTCCCAAGGTGATGAAGTTGATTGATGCCCTTGAAGACGACGATGATGTGCAGAAAGTTTACCACAACATAGATGCCACTGACGAACAATTGGCATCATTGTAATATCTGAAGTAATCTCGAATGTATATCCTGGCGTCATTCCCACGAAAGTGGGAATCCATTGATAGCCAAGGATTCACTTAGCCCTTTTAAGCTAGTAAAAAATCTAATTTGCTATTCTTTCTATAAGGTCTGCTGCCCTGCTTGAGTAACCAGCTTCATTATCGTACCATCCTATTACTTTCACCAGATTGCCATTGGCAGAGGTCATCTTAGAATCGAAAATACACGAATGCGGGTTGCCAACGATATCTATTGAAACAATTGGATCTTCAGTATATTCCAGAATGCCTTTCATTTCATTATCGGCTGCTTTTTTCATGGCGGCATTAATTTCCTCTGCAGTCACATCATTTTTAAGAAGAGCTACCAGGTCAGTTAATGATCCATCGGGGATAGGTACTCTCATGGCTACACCGTCGAGCTTTCCTTTAAGATGAGGCAAAACCAAACCCACGGCTTTTGCTGCCCCGGTGGAGGTTGGCACTATTGAATAGGCCGCTGCCCTTCCTCTTCGCAAGTCTTTGTGTGGTGAATCCTGAAGCCGCTGATCAGAAGTGTAAGCATGGATAGTGGATATATACCCCTTTTCCATCCCGAAATTATCGTCCAATATTTTGGCCATGGGGGCCAGGCAATTGGTGGTACACGATGCATTGGACAAAAGGGTTTCTTCCCCGGTTAAGATGTCATCATTCACTCCTAAGACCACGGTGGGTATATTGCCTTTTGCCGGTGCAGATATTACTACCCTTTTGGCCCCGGCTTGCAAGTGGCCGCCGGCACCTTCTTCATTGGTAAAAAAGCCAGTGGACTCCAATACAATTTCAACCCCTAATTGACCCCAGGGCAGGTTTTTCGGATCCCTTTCAGCATATATGGTAATTTTATTTCCATTTACAACCAATGCATCGCCATCTGCAGATACTGTCCCGTCAAACCTTCCGTGTACAGAGTCGTATTTTAAGAGGTGGGCAAGTGTGGCAGGATCGGTTAAATCATTGATGGCCACAACTTCCAGGTTATTTCTTTGGATTAAAGATTTGAATGCCAGCCTGCCTATTCTCCCGAAACCATTGATTGCTATTTTAGTCATTGTTATCGTATTTAGAGGTGAATTTTATTTTGTGCAAATCTACAACTACTGGATACTAAAATCAATACGGTAAATTGAATAAACTTAATCCTCCTTCGCGTTCACTACAGCGGACGAGACTGTGTGGTCTAATTACTCACTTGCTACGGAAATATGAGCCCAGACTTGCTCTGGGGTTTCATGCCATTGATTCCAAGTGATGTATAAAATATGGTGGTGAATTTTTGCATATTGGTAAAGGCCACATATCTTTGCATCACAATTTTTTGAGGTCCGTTCGTCTAGGGGTTAGGACGCCAGGTTTTCATCCTGGTAACAGGGGTTCGATTCCCCTACGGACT
>CBDVAV010000788.1:0-2388 GCA_965372055.1 uncultured bacterium
GGCCAAAAAAAATTTGATAGCATTCCAGTAGGCCTAAACAGTGATCCTAAACAGGTTTTTAGTGTGATTAAAGAAGATGGGGAAAATGTTATTAGAATTTCAGGAGAGAATTTTGGCGGGATTTCGACAATCCAACAATTTAAAGATTATCATCTCACCCTGGAGTTTAAATGGGGCAGTGAAAGGTGGGCTCCCAGAAAAAATGAAAAGCGTGATAGCGGACTCTTGTATCACGCGGTAGGGCCTCATGGTGCTGATTATGGATTTTGGATGCGCTCACAGGAATTCCAAATACAGGAAGGGGATTGCGGGGACTATTGGGGTGTTGCCGGGGGAATGTTCGATATAAAGGCTTCTGTAAATCAAGACGGGGATTATGTTTATGATAAGGACGGAGAATTATTGACATTCAGTGCATCAAGCGATATTGGAAGAAGATGTATCAAATATCCAGATGCGGAAAATCCTTATGGACAATGGAATAAAATAGAATTGTACTGTAAGGGCGCTACAAGTGTTCACATTGTGAATGGGGTGGTAAACATGATCCTATATAATTCCAGGCAAATGGACAATGGAAATGATACTCCTTTAACCGAAGGGAAAATCCAAATACAATCGGAAGGAGCTGAAATATTTTATAGAAACATCCAGATTAGGCAAATTGAAGAAATCCCAAGTGAAATTTTAAATGGCTTATAATACCTTTGATTTTTGGGTAACAATTAAGTGTGGGTTATTCTAAGATTCGATTAATAAACCCCTTGAATTAGATAATCTTTCTTATTAAAAGTCATTTTATCCCCCTTTTTTAATCCAGAGAGTTTTATACCAATTGGTGTAAGGGGGGAAATTGCAAAATAGTCATCACTGTCAATGGAAAGTTTTCCCAAGCTAATGCTTATATAAAAGTTGCCATTGGTAGTCAACACCAAACTGCCAAGTTTAACTGTTTGGCAATCCTCTGCTGGGTTTATAAGATTTAAAGCTTTCTTGAGTTTGTAAGCTTCACCCAATTGTAATTCATTATTCTCAATTTCCTGCTGCATCATTGCCCTTCCCACTTCATATTTATCACCTGCACTGCTCTTGGTCTCTTCATTCCCAGCTTCCTTCGCAGCATCAAGTGCTTCCTTGGCATTTTTTATTCGATGGTCAACATACTCCAGACATTTATTGAAAAGTTGGTTTTTAATATCTGAAAAGTTCTCCATGATTTATCTGCATGAAATTAATATTTATATTGATTACAAGGGACAAATAAATTGATTAAAATAGATTGGGGTATTTACCTACTCATCCCTGAAACTGGGTTTTGTAACCAAACCCGAATATTCAAGAAAAAAGTTATGATTAAGATATTTAAGGCGTAGTAACATACTACGTCTGGTTTTGGCAACTGTGGGGTAAATACATTAAGCTATAGTCTCGAGACTACGTATATTGCTTACCCTACCTTCTTCAAACCAATATGGCACCCTTCAATACAGTAACGGAAATATAATTTGACGTTCCCATCCTCGATTTGGATGTTATAGCTATGTGTCAGGGTATTAATATCATGGTTATCCTTCATGTCTAATATATTTTTGTACAGTGCAAGAATGTACCCTCCTGTGCCATCAGGTATAATGAGATAATAAGTAAAATCTTCCAGCCCTGCATAATTGGATGAAAACTGGTTATCAGATTTGAAAGTAAGGATTTGGGCCGGGTCATCTGGAATCCCATCAACTATGTAACCACTACCAGGAGAATAACCTCGTTCATAAACCTGCCAGCTTCCAATCAGGTTATCAAGCTCATCAATAGGTAGGCAACAATCTTGATCGTTGTTACAAGAGATAATAATTAAAATTGCTGCTAAAGCAAAAGATATTGTTGGTATACGCATGATTATTGAATTGTTCATTAAGATAGACACTGAACAAACAGAATTGGTTGGAACAAGATGGTGCGCAAATTGTTTAAAATTGATTGGAGTATTTACCTACTCGTCCCTAATCGCATTTACCGGATTAGATAAAGCAGCCTTCATGGTTTGAATAAAAACAGTAATTAACGATGCCGATAAGATCATTAAAACAGGTGCTATGAACAACCACAATCTCAGATCGATGCGGAAAGGGTAATTACTCAACCATATATCCAGTACATAGTACATAATCGGCAAAGCAATCAGATTAGCAATTACGATAGTTTTTAGAAAGTCTGCTGTAAGTAATTTTAATATTGAGTGATAAGGAGTATCTTATGTGTCAAAATGATACACCCTGTTGTGTCAATATGACACAGGGTAAGTGAGATTTCTACCTTAAATCGGTGAGGGTCAAATTCTCCTTCTCTCTCCCATGATCCTTTGTTCCTTGATATGAATTTTGGGTTTCG
>CBDVAV010000789.1:0-2387 GCA_965372055.1 uncultured bacterium
TGAAAATCACCATTTACCCCAAACCCTGAAGGGAGTGTTGATTTTCAATGGCTTCTCCCTTTAGGGGGCGGGGTAAAAGTCATTGAAAGTCAATCGAATTGATATTATAGACAGACACTAACTAGAGTCTGTCCATAATGTCGTCCATTGAAAATCACCATTTACCCCAAACCCTGAAGGGAGTGTTGATTTTCAATGGCTTCACCCTTTAGGGGCGGGGTAAAAGTCATTGAAAGTCAATCGAATTGATATCATAGACAGACTCTAACCATTCTGTTGCAAGTGGCGAAGGGACTAATCACTGCAATGTAATATGACCAAAGCTGTATAGATCCCGAACCCTTGTCCGTCCTACTAAAGACGGATAAATCCTTTGGAATATCCAAAGTCAATATGTATTCTGGCAATGATTTTCGTAATTTGATTACTTAAGATAATACAAATCATTAATTTGACATTTCAAAAGCAGAATACATGAAAAAGCTCCTACCAATAATATTAATCGCATTAACAAACTATTCATTTTCCCAAAATTTAAAAGCACTGGTTGGAGGAACACTAATAGATGGTTTTGGTGGCCAACCTATCAATAATAGTGTTATAATTATTGATGGGGAGATAATTAAAGCAGTTGGTACAATGGGGAAATTAAAGGTTCCTGATGGTGCAGAAATTATTTCTACCGAAGGAATGAGCGTGTTGCCAGGCCTTTGGGACATGCACGTTCATCTTATGATCACTGGTCATAGTGACTATACTTATTGGGACAAAACCTATCCACCATTGTTTGAAAAGGTAATAATGCCGGCATCAGCCCATCAACTTTTACTGGCTGGGGTGACCAGTGCCAGGGATTTGGGTGCCCCTTTAAAAGAAAGTATAAATGTACGTGATGCTATTAAGCGTGGAGATATACCTGGTCCGACAATGTACATGTCAGGGCCGTTCATCCAGCATGAGCCCTATCCAGGGACGGAGCAATTCCGCTGGGGGGTAAGTGGTGAAAAAGACGCCAGGGCCAAAGTAAAACAATTAGCTGATGCAGGGGTTGATTGTATCAAGTTAATCGACCAGGATCAAATGACAATGGAAGAAATAAAAGCAGTGGTGGATGAAGCACATGATAACGGTTTAACGGTAGTAGCCCATGGCCATAGACCTGAAGAAATAAGACGAGGATTAATTGCAGGGGTTGACTGTTTTGAACATACAGGTTTATCAACAGCACCTGAATATCCGGCGGATGTGATTAAAATGATTAAAGAGCGGACAGCTCAAATGAACCTGGGACCTCTCTTCTGGACCCCAACGGTAGAGGGTTTGTACAATTATGAATATGTCCGTGACAATCCAGAGAAATTAGACAATGATTCGTGGCATTTAGGATTGCCCGATTCCGTGGTTTCAGATATCAAAAATTCCATCCTCCACCCAGGCAGGTTACCCTATTTTCAAATTACCCCATCAAGAAGACCAACATTGCAAACCAAAATCAATCAGTTAAAGGATGCAGGGGTTGTATTACTTGTTGGAACGGACAGTGGGATTCCCATGAAATTTCACAGCCAATCAACTTGGAATGAATTGGATGTTTGGGTCAATGAATTTGGTTTTGACCCCATGTATACCATTAAAGCAGCAACCTATTGGCCCTCTGTAATGATGGGTGTGGATAAGGAAACAGGAACGATCAGTGAAGGAAAATATGCAGACATTATTGCCGTAAAAGGGGATGTATTAAGATATATCAACTTGCTTCAACATGTAGATATGGTTATTAAGCACGGAAAAAGGTATAAATGATGCTCAATTCCAAAAGGATGGCCGTTGAACAGTTGAATTAAGCAATACCCGGCAGTCGTCATTGATTACCTTTAATACCCTTTTTTCCTCCAATATTTCCTTTGGGATGAATATAGACTTAACAGAGACATCAGATGCCATGAAATACCCGATAACATCATCATCAGGATTATCTAGGCTGATCATATTTCCCCGGATTGTTGCCGGAGGGGGGTCGAAAATATTGCCATTAATGCTCAATTGGTTATTCAGCAGTTTAAAAAACAAAAATGCTTCTTCGCTTATGGAATGTTGCTCTACCGTGATAAAATATTTTTCCATGTACCTTCCGCCATCGTCTACAATGAAGGCAACCAAGTTGGTCACCAGGTTTCCATTGGAATTATTGTCTTTCATAATTCTATTGGATATACCACTATTGGGTTCATAAATCCAACAAATTGAGCAGCAATCTTTTGGAGCGGGTGTATCTGGTACATTTATGCTTAAGGAAAAAATTACATGTTTATCAGGATGGGTTAAAATTTTGTAAGTGCCAGAACTTTGCCACAGGTAATAGTTGTCTTCGTCCGCTGGATCCTGCC
>CBDVAV010000790.1:0-2387 GCA_965372055.1 uncultured bacterium
GTAATAGCTAAATATTTTTGGGATGATGCGGAGGCTTTTTGTAATTATGGTGTAGGCTACAGCTTGATCTATGAAAACAGTATAGCTTCATCAGCTTTTTCATCATATATTCATGATAATCAATTGGAATTGGGAATTGAAACAATTGAAAGTAGTAGAGGAAAGGGATTTGCAATCCATACTTGTTCTTCCTTGATCGACTATTGCTTGAAAAATAATTATGAGCCAGTTTGGTCTTGTCGACTCGAAAATATCGGATCCCATAAATTGGCATTAAACCTTGGATTTGAAGAGACGATTAAAATACCATATTATAGATTATGCAATTGATTGCTTGGAGCAAGGATAAAAGGAAAAAACAAAGTAATTTCTAAATTTGTATTTAAGTAAATGGATAAGATTTCCATGGATGATTTTGATAAGACATTTACCGATTCAATTCTCAATAAACTTGGCCAAACGCTTAAGAGGGACCTTACTGATTTAGAAATAAAAGTTTTTTCTCTTAAAAGGTCAGGATTAGCTTATGAAATAATAATGGATTATATCTCGGAGGATACAAAACCCAAAGATGAGCTTGAAAAATACGTAATGAAGGTAGTTGAAGAATACCTAACTTCTTCCATTAATATGTAAAAATGAGCCCCGACTCCAAGCCCTCGCGGGCAACTATGAGGAGGATAAAATAGCAACTAGCGTGGGAAAAGAACAAACAAATATGAAAACTCGAATAATTGCCATATCATTACTTTTTTTTATAATGCATCAAACACGATGTAACATGGAAGATCAAAGTATCAAAAATAATTCTCAAGAGACTCCAAGCCAAACAATAACGAAATCAGCCACAATTACATTAAATGCGGATATCACAAGAGTATTTCCTCTTTTTGGTCCAATAGAAGAAAAAAAATGGGCCGAGGGTTGGAATCCAAAAGTCTTACACCCTGAAAACACAGTGATAGAGGAGGGGATGGTGTTTGTCACGAAATCACCTGCGGAGAACGAAACTGAATCCCTATGGGCAGTTACCAAGTACAACCCTGAAAAGCACCTTGTAACTTACACTGTTTCAACACAAAATCGAATTTGGTTTATCTCTGTAAGCTGTGAACCAACCGTGGACAATCAAACAAAAGCAATCGTAACCTACACCTTCACCAGCCGAAATAAGCATGGTATCAAATTAAATCAACAATCACTCGAAAAAATGTACAAATACAATCTGGAAGATTGGGAAGAAGCAATAAACCATTATCTCGAAACAGGTAAAATGTTAGTTCATTAAATTCAAATTAAAGATCTTGTTTTATGAAAAAAATATCCTATTTAGTAGCCTCGTTCTGCTTGCTTGGTTCATCATTAATTGCTCAGAGTAATAATAGTTTCCCGATTCAAACAAAAATCGAAAACGGTGTTATTGAAGGCCTTTATGATACCAAAACTGGCCTTCAGGTGTATTTTGGTGTGCCTTTTGCCAAGCCTCCTGTTGGCGATCTTAGGTGGAAGGCTCCTAAACCCGCAGAAAATTGGGAGGGGGTTTTAGAAACCAAATCTTTTGCTCCAAGGCCAGTCCAGTCAATGGTATTTGATGACATGAAATTCAGGTCAGATGGTTTAAGCGAAGACTGCCTTTACCTTAACGTGTGGACTCCAGCTAAACGGGATACTAGAGGGCTTCCAGTACTGGTATACTTTTATGGAGGAGGCTTTGTTGCAGGTGATGGCTCCGAATTCAGGTATGACGGAGCTAGCATGGCCTTGAAAGGGATTGTAGTGGTAACAGTAAATTACAGGTTAAATATCTTTGGTTTTTTCGCCCATCCAGAACTTAGTGCTGAAGCGGCTTACAAGGCATCAGGTAACTATGGCCTACTAGATCAGCATGCATCATTGAAATGGGTAAAAAGTAACATTGAAGCTTTTGGTGGCGATCCAAATAAAGTAACCATCGCCGGAGAATCCGCAGGTTCAATTTCAGTTAGTGCTCATATGTCTTCCCCAATATCTAAAAACCTGATAGCAGGAGCCATTGGGGAAAGTGGGGCCGGAATCAATCCAACTCTATCCCCGGTACCATTAGGTGAAGCAGAGAAAATAGGCTTGGAATTTGCCAAAAATGCAGGTTATCCTTCATTGTCTCAGTTAAGGGAATTGAACACCCGTGAAATATATGAAATATACATTGAATCCAGACGCTTTGGATTTCCAACGGTATTGGATGGTTATTTTTACACCAAAACCATTCCCGAGATTTTCAATGCAAGGGAGCAGGCTCAAGTACCATTGCTATTGGGCTGGAATTCAGCTGAAATTCCTGGAACGGCATTTATGCAAGGATTACCCTACACTGAGGAAAACTATATAAAAAAAGTAAAAGATGCATA
>CBDVAV010000791.1:0-2379 GCA_965372055.1 uncultured bacterium
TGGTTGGCCATCCCCTCTCTTAATATCAACTCCTTTAGCTTCTTGATACAATCAAATTCTTCTTCCCAAAGCAATCTCTCTTTAGACTTATATCGCTCTTGAGAACCCGAAGTGGAATGCCCTTGGGGTTGGGTCATCTCAATTACATGAACCATAACGGGAACATGTTCATCCCTGGCAATTTTTGCAGCTTTCTGGTAAACCTTACAAAGTTCCACGTAATCCCAACCCTTCACCTCAAATATTTCATACCCCTTCTCATTTTTACTTCTTTGAAAACCCGCCAGTGCCTTAGAGATACTTAATTTAGTGGTATGATATTCTTGCGGAACTGATATTCCATATTCGTCATCCCAAATTGAAATTATCATTGGCACCTGTAATACTCCGGCAGCATTGATGGTCTCTAGAAATACACCTTCAGAGGTAGCGGCATTTCCAATAGTACCAAAGGCAACCTCATTACCATTGACAGATAGGTTATTATATTTATCTAATTCAGGATTATTTCGAAATAGTTTGGAAGCATATGCCAAGCCTAACAATCGTGGCATTTGTGCTGCAGTTGGGGAAATATCCGAACTGCTGTTTTTTAACTTCGTGAGGTTTTTGAAATTCCCTTCTTCATCAAGAAACCGCGTGCTATAATGGCCATTCATGGACCGTCCAGCAGAAGATGGATCAGCCTCAACTTCAGTGTGGGCATACAATTGGGCAAAATATTGTTGCACCGTGAGCTCTCCTATTGCAAACATAAAGGTTTGATCACGGTAATATCCAGACCTGAAATCACCATTTCTGAAAACCTTGGCCATGGCTAATTGTGCGATTTCCTTACCATCGCCAAATATGCCAAATTTGGCCTTTCCCATAAACACTTCTTTTCTTCCTATAAGGCTGGCTTCCCTACTCTCAATTGCAATTCTATAATCATCTAATGTTTCTTCTACACTGATCTTGGGAGGCTTTATCGTTTTTGTAATACTCACTAATATTTGTTCAATCCCCAGTAGAGAGGTACTCAAAAATAACCAAAAACGAGAATCTATCAAATTGCAGTGTTAAATCACCGATCAAAAACATAAAGGCTTTTCTTAAGTTCTAGTTTCAGTTGTTATATTTGTGCACTTTTAAGTTGATCCATTAAAATACTATAAAATGATCATTGGGGTTCCAAAAGAGATAAAAAACAATGAAAACAGGGTTTCTTTAACTCCTGCTGGAGTTAAGGAAATCAAAAATTTTGGACATTCGGTCTACATCCAATCTGAAGCTGGGGTTGGAAGTGGGTTTTCTGATACTGAATACATGAATGCAGGTGCTGAAATTCTTCATGATATTGAATCGACTTACAGTATAGCTGAAATGATTATCAAGGTAAAAGAACCCATTGACCCAGAATATGGCCTTATTAAACCCGGTCAGTTGGTGTTCACCTATTTTCATTTTGCATCTTTTGAGCCACTGACCAAAGCCATGATAAACAGCAAAGCAATTTGCCTTGCCTATGAAACGGTTGAAACAAGCGATGGCAGTTTGCCTTTGCTAATACCCATGTCAGAAGTTGCCGGTAGAATGGCCATACAAGAAGGTGCCAAATACCTGGAAAAGCCCATGAAAGGCCGCGGTATTTTATTAGGAGGTGTACCAGGGGTACGTCCGGCCAAAGTCCTTATTCTTGGTGGGGGAGTTGTAGGTACCCAGGCAGCAAAAATGGCAGCTGGACTGGGTGCTGATGTAATTATCATGGATATATCTTTGAAACGACTGAGATACTTAGACGATATAATGCCTGCCAATGTAAATACCATTGTATCGAACGATTATAACATTAGGGAGCTTATTAAATCCCATGATTTAATAATAGGTGCAATATTAATTCCTGGTGCAAAAGCCCCCAGCTTAATTACCAGGGATATGTTAAAAGATATGCAACCAGGAACAGTACTAGTGGATGTAGCTGTTGATCAGGGTGGAAGTATCGAAACCTGCAAACCTACAACCCATGAGGACCCGATCTTTATTATTGACGATGTTATTCACTATTGTGTGGCCAATATGCCTGGAGCAGTACCTTATACCTCAACCATGGCATTAACGAATGCAACCTTACCTTATGTCATACAATTGGCTAGCAAAGGCTGGAAAACTGCATGTCAGGAGAATGAAGAACTACGTAAGGGTTTAAATATTATCAACGGGGAAATAGTCTACAAAGCTGTAGCGGATGCCTTTGGATTAAGTAGTGTTGATGTTGATAAATATTTATAGATCATCATATCTTGGAATTTCTTCCAGTAACTGGTTGCCACCATCACTTATTTTCCAGCATAGGTGTCGAATACCATTGGTGACCAATATATATCTTGCTTTGAGGCT
>CBDVAV010000792.1:0-2378 GCA_965372055.1 uncultured bacterium
TATGGAACAAAAAAAGGGGGCAGGACTGGGCACAATCCCAATTCGTGCTATCCTTCGTCCGGGTGGAGAATTATGAGTGATACTGGTACCAGTATCACTGAGGATTATGATGTCGTAAATAGATTATTGGTAACGAAGGGTAATGTGTCTCAAATAGTTTATCACTGGTATCAGGACGGAGATAAAATAATTCATTCTGGTATTGAGCAAAATATAAACCGTTTTATTAATAAGGTGCGCTACAACCGGGATGATGGCGCATTTGTAAGGATATCTATTGATGGCCGAGCAGAAGGGGCAGAGGAGACCTTGATACAGTTCGGAAGAATGATTATGCCCCTTATAGCCGAAAACTGGCCGGTTGAAAAAGAAATTTAAATTGTCGAATATCCTCGTGCTTCTACAGGTTTTATTTATACAGCATATTATACAAAGTACAACGATTTCATATAGTCATTGCCAACCCTACGGAATGAATTGCATTCACTTAGGCGAGATAAATCATTTTCCATCACTAAAAACATTTATAGGCTGAAAACCAGTAAGCATAGGATTAAAAAACTTTTGCAAGAGCAAAGAAATAAATAAATTACCTACAGCAATAGTCCTCGGAATGACTGTAACGGGATTGGGTGTGGCAAGAAGTCTAGGTAGAAAAGGAATTCCGGTATTAGCCCTCGAAAGATATTCAAGGAATGTTGGGCAATTTTCGAGGTATGTTGTATTTCGGGTTTGCCCGGATCCCCAAAAGGATGAGAAGCAATTTTTAGATTATTTGTTAAAAATATCCAAAGAGTACCCGGGAGCGGTACTGCTGCCTACAGATGATATATATGTTTTATTTATAGCGGAATGGGAAGAATTGTTACAAAAGTATTTCAGATTTTGTTTCCCTTCTAAAGGCATTATGTTGAAGTTGCTAAATAAAAAATTTCAGTACCAATTAGCAAAAAATTGTGGAGTACCTCTGCCAAAAACATTTTTTCCAAAAAATTTCCATGATGCTTCAATGATTGCTGAAGAATTGAATTTCCCTTCGATCATCAAACCTCTCTATTCTCACGAATGGAAGCTCTATTATGGCACAAAAAAGGGGATCATAGTAAAAAATAGAAGTGATTTCCTCAGAGAATATAAGGAAATCAATAATAATATTCCAATAGAGACTATGGTTCAGGAAGTAATAATTGGAGATGACACACGGCATAGTAAGGTATGCGCTTATTTCAATAAAGATTCCGATCCCATCCTGACTTTCACGTTAAGAAAGATTCGGCAGTGTCCTTGTGATTTTGGTGTTGGGTCTGTAGTAGAGAGTGTTTGGATTCCTGAAGTTGCTGAAATCGGTTTGAAATTCATGAAAGATATAAAATATGTAGGCATAGGGTCTATTGAGTTCAAACTAGATCAAAAGGATAACAAACTTAAAATGATTGAGATGAATTCAAGATTCTGGGCGCAAAACAGTTTGGCTGAAGTGTGTGGTATGAACTTCGCTTATACTGCGTACTTGGATCTCATAGGGAAAAGGATTGAGAAGCAAATACGATTCAAAGAGGGTGTAAAATGGTTGGATTTTGAAGCTGATTTAACATCTTTCAGGGGATATCATTCTCAAAAAAGATTGGGTTACTGGCAATGGTTTAAAAGTTTGAGAGGTAAAAAGGTATGGGCGATGTTTACATGGGATGATCCAATGCCTTTCATAATATCAATTAATTTTGGACTTAGAATACCTGGTTTTTTCTTAAAAAAATTAAAAACATTATTTTTCCCTGACAGGGGTCATTAATGACATGGACTGTTTTGGTTCCGTCAAAGAGTAAGCCTTTTTTTATCTCTTATCCTCCTCATGAAATCAGGCCGATATTCTACCGTCTGCAGGGAGAGTTATTCCACCACAGAATCCTGCGAAAATTAAGTTTGAGAGATACAGCTAAAACCCTTGCTTACAAATTTAAAATTCTTACTGATATTAAGTCTTTAGAGGGAATTCGTGCTCTATGGTTGTCTGATGACATTAATTTGTGTACTGCTGAGATAGAAATTCTAATAGAAAAAATTCCAAATTTACAGTGGGTTTATTCCCAGAGAAATGGAACCGATCATCTCAATTTGGAATTTTTCCGGCAAAGACAAGTAATGGTCAGCAATACGGGAAATCTGGTTTCTCGATGGGTGGCACAGATGGCTTTTTCAAATATATTGTCCCAGTCTAAACATCTTCCAGAGCATTTTATCATAACAAGGAAGAGGCAATGGAGATCTTTATTTTGCGAGGATATAACCAAACAAACAGTGGGCATTGTAGGTCCCGGAAATATTGGTATGGAATTGGCAAATTTATGTAGGTCAGTTGGCATGCGGGTTATTGGGGT
>CBDVAV010000793.1:0-2373 GCA_965372055.1 uncultured bacterium
CCCCGTTCACCTCTGATTCCGAAGCATTTATTGATTCTATATTCAGTTTTCTCCTGGGAAAAATTATTGTGACGCTATTGAGAAGGCCTATATGGTTCTCTGAAAAAATCGATATCGTATATTTCTTTTCCATTATGGTTTATCTCATTATTCTAACCTGATGTCAGATACTGACGCTCCTGGAGGAATCATGGGAAATATATTATCCTCTTTTTCCACTACAACTTCCACCAAAAATGCAGTTGTTGACTCCACCATTGTTTTGATGGCCTTTACCAATTCTTCCCTTTTTGTAACCTTGGCAGATGAAATTCCAAAGCCCTTAGCAACAAGGGTGAATTCAGGATTAACCATCGGTGTGGAAGAATATCTTTTATTATAAAATAATTGCTGCCATTGCCTCACCATCCCCAGGTAATGGTTGTTTAGGATTACAATCTTAATTGGGATCTTATACTGGGCAATGGTAGCCATTTCCTGAATGGTCATCTGGAAGCCGCCATCACCTATTACCGCAATTACCTGTCGCTCAGGTTCAGCCAGTTTGGCGCCGATTGATGCAGGTAGGGCAAATCCCATGGTTCCCAATCCACCCGAGGTTACACTGCTGTGGGATTTGTTGAATTTGTAATATCTGTTAGCCACCATCTGGTGTTGACCAACATCCGAAACCAAGATAGCTTCATTCTTTGTCAACTCAGAAATAATCCTGATCACTTCTCCCATCTTCAATTCTTCTGATTGAGGATATAGTTCATGGTCGATAATCTTTTTCTTCTCAACTTGATAGGCTTCCTCAAATTCCATTAGCCATTCCGGGTAACTATTAGGTTTAACCATTGGCAATAGTGCCTCTAATGCCTCTTTGGCATCGGCGTTAATTGCCAGGTCGACCTTTACATTTTTATTTATTTCTGATGGATCAATTTCAATGTGAATGATTTTGGCCTGCTTTGCATAAGTATTAAGGTCTCCAGTAACCCGGTCATCGAACCTCATCCCTACTGCAATTAGCAGATCACATTGATTGGTTTTTATATTCGGGCCATAATTTCCATGCATGCCTAGCATGCCCATGTTTAAGGGATGATCTGATGGGATTGCAGATAATCCCAGTAAAGTCCATGCTGCAGGAATACCTGTCTTTTCAATAAATGATTTGAGAACATCCTGGGCTTGAGCCAACAATACGCCTTGCCCAAAGATAATATAAGGCTTTTTTGCCAGATTGATTAAATTCGAAGCTTCGGCCACCTTGTCGATATCAAGCCTGGGCTTTGGAATATAGCTCCTGACCAATTTACATTTTTTGTAATTGAAAACGACTTCTTCAAGTTGTGCATCTTTGGTTATATCAATCAAAACAGGGCCTGGCCTACCCGACCGGGCCAGGTAAAATGCCTTGGCAATTATCTCTGTAATTTCCTCAGCTTTGGTGATCTGGTAATTCCATTTGGTAATTGGCATGGATATCCCAATCACATCTGTTTCCTGAAAGGCATCACTACCTAACAATTGGGAATAAACCTGACCGGTTATACACAATATTGGTGTTGAATCAACTTTTGCATCGGCAATCCCCGTGATCATATTTGTAGCCCCAGGCCCCGAGGTTGCCAAGCATACTCCTACTTTACCAGAAACACGTGCATATCCTTGTGCAGCATGGGTTGCTCCTTGTTCATGCCTCACCAGAAAATGATTCAATTTATTGCTGTAATCAAAAAGAGCATCGTATATAGGCATAATTGCACCACCAGGATAACCGAAAATATCGACTACCCCTTCTTCAATCAGAGACAATATCACTGCCTCTGCACCAGTCACAAGTTGACCAGTTTTAGAAGTTGGTTTAGTTTGCTCTTTTACTTTTGTTAGTGTTTCCATACGTCAGCTATCGGTTATACAGCCTTCAGAAGCTGATGAAACTACTTTGGCATATTTGTAAAGTGCCCCGCTTTTCGCCTTTAAGGGGGGCGGATTCCATCGTGCTTTTCTTTTATTAATTTCTTCCTTACTAATCCGGCATTCGATCTTATTAGTAATTCCATTGATTTCTATAACATCCCCATCTTGTAATAAGGCAATCATCCCACCTTCCTGAGCTTCTGGAGTGATGTGTCCAACAACGAAACCATGTGTCCCTCCTGAAAATCTACCATCGGTAATCAAAGCCACATCGTTGCCCAGCCCCGCACCAATAATAGCCGCGGTTGGCCTTAACATTTCGGGCATGCCCGGCCCACCTTTTGGCCCTTCGTACCTGATGACAACCACATCACCTTTTTTAACTTTACCATTCTTTATTCCTTCAATAGATTCAATTTCACTATCAAACACCTTGGCAGTACCAAAAAATTGTTCGCCTTCTTT
>CBDVAV010000794.1:0-2370 GCA_965372055.1 uncultured bacterium
GGGATTAAAAGACAAGCCCAATCTTGAGGGGAATAAAAAACTCAACAGAAAGTATGTCCAACTTGAAGCCCTGGTTGAGGCATTGAACAAAAAAGAACTGCCTGGCGAAATTGTGGATTCTATCAATAAGCATTTAAGGGGGGGTGATTCCAGTTCAGGGAAAGAACTTGGCAAGCAAATAAGAAAGGCTCAATCAGCAATTCTAAAATTAATTGAGAAAGATCTTAAACTGGTCCCAATGAATCATTATCGTGATACCTGGCTGGCCATTGGAGTGGCACTGGGGGTGGCATTTGGCAGTGTTTTTGGAAGCACAACCGGGAATATATCTCTTTTGGGACTGGGGATACCTCTTGGATTGGCCATTGGAATTGCCATAGGAACTGAATTGGACAAAACGGCAAAAAGAGACGGGAAACAGTTGGATGTGGAAATTAAATACTAGGCACCTCCTTCGGCGGGCAGGCACCTCCTTCGGAGGCATTAAACAAGGGATAATGTCTTGCCGCTACGCCACAACTTAAGGGATGCATTATCATGGAACATTGACCCGATGGATATTGAAATAAGACAGGAAAAACCCGAAGATTTAAATCCGGTATTCAAATTATTGGACACTGCCTTTAAGAACGATAAATTAAGCGATCATAATGAACAGTTTCTTGTTGAAAGACTAAGGAAGTCAAATTCTTTTATCCCGGACTTATCTTTAGTAGCGGTGGTGAATGATAAAATTGTTGGATATATATTGTTGACCAAGGTTCTTATTAAGAATAACCAGAATCAGTTTGAATCATTGGCCCTCGCTCCGGTTGCAGTATTGCCAGAATATCAAAACCGTGGCATAGGAAGTAGGCTAATAACCAAATCACATGATATTGCGAAGGCCCAGGGGTTTAATTCAATAGTTCTTCTGGGCCATGAGAAATATTATCCAAAATTCGGATACGTTCAAGCAAGTAAGTTTAATATAACTTTTCCCTTTGAAGCTCCCAAGGAAAATTGCATGGTTAAAGAATTAGTGGTAAACGCACTCGTGGGTATCACTGGTGTAGTTGAATATCCAGTGGAATTCAATAGTTAAACCAATATGTTCTCCTTTCCACTGAAATAGGCTCTGGCGTCATTCCTGCGAACCTGCCTACGTTACACTTCTGCAGGCAAGGAGCAGGAATCCAATCCACCCAACCCATATTGGCCAACTTGGTTGAATTAGAGCCCAAGGCTCGCCTCCCAATGGCTTGGCCTGAAGATTTAAGCCAGCGAGGGATTGAAATAACAGTTGTTGGTGAAGAACACCAACAAGGGCAATGGCGGAGGGTGGAGGTTGGTGGGACAATTTCCACTGAAATAGGCTCTGGCGTCATTCCCGCGAACCTGCCTACGTTACACTTCTGCAGGCAAGGAGCGGGAATCTAACGCTGGGAACTCCAACATGGGCGCAGGAAGTAATCGGGTTGTAACTCTTTTTATTTACTCAACGGAGCAAAAAGTATAGACAGCCTACCTTTTTATATACTCAACGGAGCAAAAAGTATAGACGACTTACCTTTTTATATATGCCAAGAACTTGCTTTACTAAACCTTTTTAGGTTTGGTAAAGCTATTCTTTCTTGTTGTTTCAGGTTTACGAATAGTAGGGGCCCGTGTCGGTGGCCGGGGTTATGGTAATTCCTTCCGGGGAATTTACCCAGTACTCCAGCGGAGCTGCAAGGTTGTTCCAATGTACATGGTGTATCGGGTCCAAGTGGGCCTGGCAGGAAGACTTGAGGTCAGTGATGTTGTATTTGAAATTATTTTTTAATACCTTTTATCTAACCAAACTAACCAACACTATGCCTAAGTATGTAATTGAAAGAGAAATCCCCAATGCTGGCAAATTAACTGCCGAAGAATTGAAGGCCATTTCACGAACATCTTGTGATGTTTTAGATAAAATGGGACCTCAAATTCAATGGGTACATAGTTATGTGACTGATAACAAAGTCTATTGTGTTTACAATGCACCAAACGAGGAAATGATCCGTGAACATGCAATGCAAGGTGGATTTCCAGCAAATTCTGTAAGCCAAGTATCAACAATCATTGATCCGGTAACTGCAGAATAATTCGTTCACTGCATAACACCCGTTTCCCTGGTCTGTGTCCTTTAGGTTTACAACCTAAGATATTAGGTGATGATCACACTTCATTATTACTGTCTTATGGGACTCAGACCAAGGATTATTGGTGAATCATCAAATGATTTAGGATTGCTCATAGATCATCAATCACCGGAATGACCTGTCAAAAACACCTCCGGCAAATTTATCCCGTTCAAGTTTAAGGGTATAGTGCTGGGTAACAGGGATACACCATTTGTCATCTTCA
>CBDVAV010000795.1:0-2356 GCA_965372055.1 uncultured bacterium
TCATTGCAGGATTATAGATTTCCCCTGGCAAATAGCATTCCTGTTTCATTCGGAAATTTCAGCTTCATTAACCTTGCCACTATATTGTTTTTGTGTTCTTCAAATGTTGCTAAGTGTACTTCTGTAATTGGTTCAGAAGGTGGGATCTGTACTCGCATGGCATCTACCTGTACCCCGTTTTTCCAAAACCTGAAGCACAAATGATTTCCTCTTGCCAGTCCAGTCTTGCCCACGAAGCCAATATTTTGACCCTTTTTAACTTTTACCCCGGGCCTAATTCCCCGGGCAATTTTTGACATGTGCAAATATTGAGTACTATAATTTCCATTGTGCTTTATCTTTACGAAATTCCCATTATACTTGGAATAACGGGCTTCTGTTACTGTACCCTCGCCTACAGACCTGATTTTGGTTCCATGAGGTGCTGCGAAATCTGTCCCTAAATGTGCTTTATACCTTTTCAAAACCGGGTGGTACCTCCTTCCGGTATAGCGGGAGCTTATACGGGAAAAACTCAGTGGGTATTTTAAAAGCTGTTTTCTCAGGCTATTGCCTTCTTCATCAAAATAATCTGCTCCATTTCCCTGATCGTAATAAACAGCATAGCTGGTTTCATCATGATGCTGAAAATATGCACCAATAATTTTACCTAAACCGACTGTTTCCCCGTCTACTACTTCCTCTTCATAAATTACTTTAAACTTGTCCCCTGGGAATAACCTGAAAAAATCTATCTGCCAGGCAAAAACATCAGCAAAATCGTTGGTGAGCTGTGGGGACAATCCCAGTTCTGACATGGTCAATGCCAGGGAATTCTCAATTACTCCTATCGCGGTTTTTTCGATGATCTTAGTTTGCTTTTGATGATATTCAACGGTGATGGAATCCTCCAAATTAAAAACTACATACTCGACCTTACTCGGCTCGTAAATTAATGCTTTGGCTGTTTTTAAGGAGTCGCCATTATGAATAATAGTATATTTTTTATAGGCTTTGACTTTCCTGACATCAAAAACCTTCTTTGCGGCATTTGCCAAATCAAATATCTTTTGATGGGAAATATTGTACTCTGAAAGTATCTCGGAAATATTCTGGTTTCTTTTGATCTTTCCTTCAAATACGTCCAGTGAATCTACTATTATACCATAGAGGACTTCTGGCTGATGTGGAATAATCTCAGGAATTGTATCAATTTCAGTAATTTCCTGGCTGTTTGTAATTGAGGGCAGGCCTCGGTTGTACTCCAAAAGCAAACTTAAGCCAAATAAAAAAATCACTCCTATCCCTAAAATGAACTTATTTATGCCTCGATTTTGTGTGTTCAATGCCATCAGATTTCTTTACAAATGCCAATTATAACAAATCTGCAATAAAAAGAGCCAATTTATATTATTTTAATATGTTTGACACAAGAAAGAAATTGTTCATAAAATGAATATTTTTCGTGAGGTTTATGTTATTGAGAAACAAACAATTGCACATTTTATGGTAAGAATCATGATCCTATTTATAGTCAATTCGATATTAGTAAGTGGATGTTTATCCAAAAAATCCGTTGAATCTCCAACTGAAATGGAGAAGGATGTTAAGGCACAGGGGATTGTTGATAATGCATTGGCCACCCATGGTGGAGAAAAATATACCAATTCCAAGATATCCTTTATTTTCAGGGATCAAAGGTTTTCGATAGAACAAGGTCAAATTGATTTTCACTATCAAAGAGAGTTTACCAGGGAAGGGGAGGCTGTAAAGGATGTTTATGAGAACGGGGAATTCTATCGTGAGATCAATGGCAACCTTGTAACTTTATCGAGTGATGACAAAGACGATGCAATTAGTGCCATAAACTCAGTGCCTTATTTTTCATTATTGCCCAATAAACTTAATGATGAGGCGGTGATCAAAGAATATGTTGGCGAGGTTAAGATCAAGGGAGAACCATATCATAAAGTCTGGGTCACCTTTCAGCAGGAGGGAGGTGGCAAAGATCATGACAATGAATTTTATTATTGGTTCCACATGGAGAATAATACATTGGATTATTTCGCTTATAGCAAATTTGGAAACCGGTTTAGAGCAGCCTATAATCCGCGTGTAGTGAATGGTATCCGGTTTGCTGATTATGTCAACTATAAAAGCAGCGCATTGATCGAACCAGATTTGGAGGATTATGACATTCTTTATGAAGACGGCGAATTAACGGAACTGTCTAAAATTAAATTGGAGGATATAAAGGTAGAAGAGAAACTGGTTTCCGGTAAAGATTAATTCGTAGCTGTCCATAATGTCCTCCATTGAAAGTCACCATTTACCCCAAACCCTGAAGGGAGTGTTGATTTTCAATGGCTTCACCCTT
>CBDVAV010000796.1:0-2355 GCA_965372055.1 uncultured bacterium
GACCCTTATTAGAAAAATCATACAAAAGTTAATGAATCGGTCTTGATTTGTCACAAAGTGATCCCTCTGGGGCAATTGTGGGAGAAAAACGAAATTTGGTCCTTGGAATTATAAAATCATGTAGTGTTATGCAGTGCACGCCACTAGATCAGTCAAAAAATAAGTGAGATAGACCTCATTAAAAAGGTTCTAAGTGAGACTTTAAAAAGAAACGAAATTTGGTAACTTGATTCGTATAACTATGTGGTGTTTAGTATCTCCGTGAGTCATTGATTTTTTAACTCTTCCAATTGCTTTTGAGCTCTTCCAAATTTCGGATTTAATTCCAATGCTTTTTCAAGATTAGCTATGGCCTTCTTTTTGTTTCCGGCACCCTGGTGTGCATTACCCAGAGCATAAAATCCTAAGAAATTATCCGGTTCAGTTTCTAAGGCGAATTCTGCTATGCTTATTGCTTCCGGATGTTTTTCCGATCTGGTCAAATCCATACTCAGACCAACAAGTGTACGAGCACCGAAACCATAAGTCTCCTTACCTTCATTCTCTTTGGCCAACCTTTTATACTCATCAATGGCTGTTTTTACTCCAGTGTTCTCAATTTTTTCCATGAGAATATCTGACAGGCCCTGACCTACTCCCTGAACAACCAATCGAATTTCGACATTTTCATTGAGCATCATAGAGCCCAGGGTTGGGACCATACTGTCCCATCCCCTCTTTGGGATACTGAATTCTGATCTGTTTATCGTAATGTTTCCCCTGACGGCTATTCTGGGTTCACCGAATACCCAGACTACAGGGTCCTGATGACTATATTCAAAAGGAACCTCAATCTCTTTGGTTATCCCAACCATTGTAAAATCTCCAATAATTGTAAATTGGTCCCCGGTCTTTTTAACTGATTTACTGTTGAAGATTATTTCCGGAAACTCTTCAACATTAAAAAATCCTGCGCCCTGAAGGTCCTCATCACGTTGACTATCTCCGGTATTAATGCTGGCGACTGAAATTTTGACATTTGTAAAAAGACTGGTAATATCTCCGATTTTTTTGTACCCAATCTCCCCACTGTAATCATTGAATCGACCTTCAATGTTTGTGATCCCCCCGGCAAAACCAACACTAAATGAGATCACTGAATGTGATGCATCTATGGGTAGTGTAGAAGGTTGCGAATAGCCCGAAAAAGCAAAGATGTGGATCAATATCCCGCTAACTAATGGAATGATACTTTTCATAATTGATGTATATCAGTTTTTACAAAAAGAACAATAGAAATACAGGAATCAAATATTTAAGTGATAACCTCTATGGAATTAGGGGCATATTATGGGATACTGATGATAGGTTCTGGTTTCAGCTAGTTTGCAACAGCTGATTAACCACAGTTCTGTAAGTTTTACTTGTATTGATTTTAGAGCCATCGAGTAGCGTAACTGTGTATTCACCGTTGAACCACGGCTCAAATTCTTTTATAAAATTGATATTTACAATGGTTGATCTATTGATACGGTAAAATTGATTTGGATCGAGTTTTTGCTGCATGTCTTTCATGGTCTCCCGGATCATTACCCAACTGTCTTCATAAAATATCTTTTGATAATTACCTTCGGATTTAAACCAATTTATGTCCTGGATTTTGATGAAGATCCACCGGCCATTTTTCTTGACAACAAGACGTTCAGTTTCCTGTCTTTCAGCATCAAAAAAATCAGGAGTAACCAGTGACAAACTTTTAATTAATGCTTTAATCCTCATCACCTCTGATTCCCATTTAAAAGACTTTACATACTCACCGTTGTAAATAGTTATCATGATAATTATTACAAAATAAACAATGACACTATCGAATATACCTGTCACCCAAACCTGCTTCATGTCAATCATTGCAACTATTGGGTCCCTGGTGGTATAACCCATAATCCACCTGAATGTGGTATCAGAAAAAAGAGCTACCGATCGATGGGTCACCCCTATGGGAAGAGCCAAAATGATCACTATTGGAATAAATAGATTCTTTCCATAAAGAGTTTTGGTAAGAGCAAGTACTAGAGGCATCATTAATGCCCAGGTCCATCCGGATGCTAAATAATGGTACGACAAATGAAACCAATAGACGGGGACCCCTTCAAAGGAATAATAAATACTACTCTTTATTCCGTAGTAAAAAGCAATAAGAGTAAACAAAATAAAAGATCCTAGGAGGAAAAGGATGTCTGCATTTATTCTTTTAAACAATGAAGGTATCATATCAATAATGGTTTAATAGATAAAATTAATAAAATTACATTTCATTTTAAATTTAATGTCATTCTACAACCCAGCAATGTATTCCAGGGTTTAGTTTAAAAAACC
>CBDVAV010000797.1:0-2340 GCA_965372055.1 uncultured bacterium
CAATTCCATAGCACGCCCGGTCTATATGTTTAGGATTGGTAGACATTCCCTGGATACCCACTGGTGTAAAGGTAAAATTGCCAAATACTGGATCGGGATACCCGATCATGGTAAAAGGATAATATGTGCCACGGCCAACACTAATCTGTGTGCCTTCAAACAGGCAAAGTGATGGATACAAGGCAATGGAAAGATCATTGGGCAGGTTAGGCGATGGATTGACGGGCAATGAATAAGATGCAGCATGCGTGTAATTTATTACCGGGATTACTTCCAGTTCACATTTTACCCCTCCTTCCAGCCACCCTTCCCCGTTGATCATTGTTGCCAATTCCCCGACCGTCATACCATGAACAATAGGAATGGGGTGCATACCTACGAACGATTTAAATTCAGGTTCCAAAACTGGCCCATCGACATAATGGCCATTGGGATTCGGCCTGTCAAGAATTATTACCTTCTTTCCATTTTCAGCGCATGCTTCCATAATATAATGCATGGTACTGATATAGGTATAAAACCTTGCTCCAACATCCTGAATATCAAAAACCACGACATCCAGATCAGACAGGTGTTCCGGGGAGGGTTTTTTTGTTTTACCGTACAATGAAACAATGGATATCCCTGTTTTTGTATCAATTCCATCTACAACCGTTTCACCCGCCTCTGCTTGTCCCCTGAAGCCATGTTCTGGGGAAAATATCCTTACAATTTGAAAATCTTTTTCAGTTTGATTTGCCAAAACATCAACCAGGTGTTGATCACCGATCATTGATGTTTGGTTAACCACCATGCCGATTTTTTTACCTGATAGTTTTGGCAAGTAAGCATCCAATTGCCCTGCACCAACCTCAATTGATGCTGAGACTCCCACGTCCTGACCAGAACAGGATTGGTATAAAATTAAAATTGAGACAAATAAAATGCTCTTTATCAGCTTGAGATTATTTATTTTGCAGAACAATGAAATAGTTATCATTCTTCAAAAGTATCATAAAACTTGAATCTGTCATATTTCATATCCAAAAGAATTAGCTCAAAAGCACCTAAGTCATTTACTAATACAATCCATAAAATTGCCATCGCCAGTATAGCCATTAGCTTGGCAGCAATGATACTTTCTTTTGCCATTCTATTTGGCTTTCAGGGAACCATCAAAGATAAAATTTACAGTTTTGGATCACATCTGTTGGTGACCAAATTTACCTTTGGGGGTATCTTTGAAGAACATCCCATTTCAACAAACACAAGTTTATATCAAAACCCCGGACAATTTGAATTTATTGACCACATCCAGGCATTTAGTTATAAACCAGGGCTAATTAAAAATAAAGATGAGGTAACAGGAGCGATCCTTAAAGGGGTAGGAAAGGATTTTAGCCAAGAGAAATTTGCCGGCAATTTAGTTGAAGGGGAATTTATTCATCATCTGGATTCTGGATATTCTACTGAGGTTCTTATAAGTAAAATAACTGCCACTAAGCTTAATTTTAATGTTGGAGATGAAATGATAATGTATTTTTTTCAAAACCCTCCAAGGATAAGGAGATTGCAGATTGCGGGAATATATGAAACATGGATAGAGGACTTTGACAAAAAAGTTGTTATTGCCGATATAGGAATGATCCAAAGGCTTAACAACTGGCCTGATACTCTAGTTGGAGGATATGAGATTTTTATCAAAGATTATAGTAAGGTTGATATGGCTGAAAACGTGTTATATGAACAGATTGATTCAGATTTATTTGTAGAGAAAATAAGTGATAAATATCAGGAAGTATTTGGATGGTTGGACCTCATCCAAAAGAACCTGGTAATGTTTCTTGTATTAGTGCTGATCGTTGCCTGTTTTAATATGATATCCATAGTGCTGATTCTTATCATGGAGCGCACACAAATGATAGGCATGTTAAAAGCCATGGGGTCGCCGAATAAATTGATAAGAGGGGTTTTTAGTTATAGTGGGATGATTTTGATCAGTAAAGGATTGCTATGGGGCAATCTCATTGGAATTGGACTTTGCTTTTTGCAATATCAGTTTCATATTATCCCGCTGGATCCCGTAAACTACTACATGGAATTCGTGCCAATCAGTTGGGACTGGGATTTAATATTAGGCTTAAACGTCCTGGTATTCTTAGTGGTGTCAACAGTATTGACATTACCCATACTGATCATTTCCCGCATACAGCCAATTAAAGCCATTCGGTTTGATTAATTTTGCCCTGGAATTGTAAGTCCGAAATTGATCATCTAACTGTTTTGAGAAAAAATATTGGAATGAAACAATGAGACAAAATCCTTATCTTTACAATATGGATATACTAGCAGAAAAGGCCA
>CBDVAV010000798.1:0-2339 GCA_965372055.1 uncultured bacterium
TGTAATTAGCTTGTAAAAATGACAAAGTTAAGTAATCTGCCATAGTTGCGGCATCTAATTTTATATGTAACTGGTCTAAAAGCCCTACTATTTCTGTTTGAACACCATTTACATTGAAATCTGCTGCAGATGGGTGACAGGTTGTACAAGCCCTTAATTCAGGTTCAAAAGTATGTCCAGTTTTTGCCGGCCCAGCAGAGCTAAACGATACCATTGAAACATGGCAGGCTCCACATTTTCCTTCCACTACGAACATGTGTGGAGAGTCTTCATAAATCTCTCCTGCATATTCCAGTCCATCGGTTCCATGTAACATATTCCACTGAGGATGATGTGGGGAGCCCGGGTCGTTTACATCTGAAATTGATCCGGAGGTATGGCACTCACCACAAATCAGGTCCACGTTAGCTATTCTCAATTGATGTGGCTGATCTGCTGAGTGTGGATCATGGCAGGTCTGACAGGTGAGTGGATCCATATTGGTTCCCAATTCTTCAACCGTGGGGGTAGTACCTGTTTTAACATATTGTACAAATGCCTGGCTCACGTGACATTTTAGGCAACCATTGTTTGTAGTAACCATGCCTCCTGCAGCCGTGAGTGATCTGGCGTGTGCTGACTCTTCCCATTCTTCAAGGTAAGGATGGTGTTCATCCTCGTGGCAAACCCCACAAATATTGGCATCATAACTAATATCAATCCCTGCAAGATTGCCATTGTGGTTGCTGGCGGGGCCATGACAATTTTCACACTGTACATTGGCCAGTCTATCTACTGGCACTTCATCATACCCGCCATTTGCAACAGCAGGGTCATATCCAACTGTATGACATCCTAAACAAGAAGGGTTTTCATCCTGGTAAATAGCAGCAAGCGTAGGTATTGCTTCCGCGTGGCTGGTTCCTTCCCACTGATCAACATATGCACTGTGGCATTGCACACAATTAGAGACACCTAAATAATGTGGGTCTACCGCCGGTATATAAGTAGAAACAACTACATTACGAGTTTCTACTGATGTTCCCAGGTCATCTGTTACTACAACCGAAATGGTATAAGTCCCCGGCGAATCCGGCGCTGTCCAATCAGTAGTGTCATTTAGGGGATCACTCAGTTCACCTATGGATGTACTCCATAGACAAGTGGCATCCCCCACCGCATCTGTAACAACTATTAGTTCTACAGTACCTCCTTGAGCAACGGTACCAGGGTTCACGGTAATATCACTAATATTGGATACCCGCACTTCCTGATCCGAATGCTCACAACTTGTTGCTAATAGTGCAGCTATAAATATATAAGCTACACCCATGTAGATTGGCTTTCGTTTCATTATAGAATTGTTTAATTGTATATCAAGGATTACTTAAGTCCAAAAATCTCTTTAAACGTGTCGATTTTAAGGGACTTTTCGCTACTTTCCTGGGAGTATTCACGAATACCTTGAATTGGTTTTTTGGCTATTCGCCTGATGATTCTATAAGTCAACTTTTGTAGTAACTCTGCTTGTTTGTTATTAATTGGTCCAAGTTTAGGAATTATTCTGCCTAGTTCCTCTTCTCGTATAGCCTCCAAATGTTTCATATAAGAATTAATTGTAGGCGAAATAGCTCGTGTGTTTAACCAGTAAGTAAAATCACTGGTCTCCTCTTTTATAATTACTAAAGCCTTGGGGATTTCTTTTTTCCTTCTCCTGATTCCTTCGTGTGTTATTTTCTTTAAACCATCTAAGTCAAATAATGAAATATTGTCAATTAATTTAATTTCTGAATCAAAATTCCTGGGCAACCCAAAGTCAATTATCAATTTCTTACTAAAAGAGTGGCTTTCAAAATCACTCCTTGAAAGAGCAAAATCATCAACCCACGTTGCCCCAACGATTACGTCCGCTTTCCTTGCTTCGATTATTAAATTTTTGTAGGGAATCGATTTTGCACCAAATAACTTAGCAACTTCTTTTGTTCTTTTTGGGTTATGACCAACCACCAGCAGCTTTTCGGGATTCCTTTTGATCAACATCTTCATTTGCAACTGTGCCATTTCCCCCGTTCCAATTACCAGTACTTTGGATTTTGAAAGATCGTACTTCTTGTTTATCAACTCGAAAACCACAGAGGCAAGTGATACAGGTTGAGTCCCGATGGTAGTTTCATGCCTTACACGTTTACCGGTATGGATGGCTTTCCTGATAAGCTCATCCAGAATTGGCCCCAAACTTTGATTTTCTTTAGCTATTTCGTAGCTATCTTTAATTTGACCTAGTATCTGATGTTCTCCCACTATTTGAGATTCCAATCCGGCAGCAGTATTTAAAAGATGGTCTACGGCTTTTTGTCCAG
>CBDVAV010000799.1:0-2308 GCA_965372055.1 uncultured bacterium
ATATGGGAAGCTGAGCCCCGGTAAAGATGACAGGTTTATTGAGTCCATCCAGAATAAAACTTAAAGCTGATGCACTATATGCCATGGTGTCTGTGCCATGAAGTATGACAAATCCGTCATGCCTTTGGTAGTTATCATATATTATTTGTGCAATTTGTACCCAATGAACTGGCTTTATATTTGATGAATCTAGCGGCTTCGTGAAAGAGATTACTGTCAGTCGAAGGTTCAAGGTTTTCAAGGATGGAATCCTATCCAGGATTTCCTGAAAATTAAATGAAACAAGATCCCCTGACTTGTCTTGGCCCATCCCCATAGTTCCCCCTGTATAGATTATCAATACAGAAGATTCCGGCTGATCGGAGGTATCAATGATTATCTTCTCAAGCTTCATTGTTCTTGTTAAATAGCCTTTGGGCATTTTTTGTAGTACTTTCAATTACCTTCATATTTGATATTTTCATCAATTCTGAGATCTTGTCAGCTATCTTGGGCAAATAGGAAGGTTCATTGCGCTTACCTCTATAAGGGACTGGCGCCAGATAAGGGCTATCAGTCTCCAATACCAGTTGATCTAAGTCAATACTTGGGATCACTTCATCCATGCCCCCGTTTTTAAAGGTTGACACTCCTCCAATCCCCAGGAAAAACCCTAATTTTTCTATCTCTTTAGCTTGTTCTTTATTTCCTGTAAAACAATGAAAAACTCCTTTCTTCGCTTTACACTCTTCCACCATTTCTATAGTCTGATCAATAGTATCCCTACAATGGATCACAATGGGAAGGTCATGTTTTTTCGCCATATCAACCTGGATCCTGAATGCCTCCTGCTGTTCTTTCCAAAAGGTGTCATCCCAATACAAATCTGTACCCATTTCTCCAATAGCCACGAATTCATGCTTACCAAGCCACTCTTCAACCAGATAAAGCTCCTTTTCAAAATCCTTTTTTACAGAACATGGATGAAGGCCCATCATTGGAACACATATATCAGGGTATTTCAACTCTAATTCCAGCATGCTATCAATAGTTGTGCGGTCTATATTGGGAAGGTAGATTTTCTGAACACCAACATCCATACACCTTGATAATACTTCCTCAATGTCCATTTTAAATTGTTCTAAATATATATGTGCGTGGGTATCTATCATTGAGGCTTCCAAAGTATAATTGACAGACAATTATTAAGTAATTAACGATGTTTTTTGAATTTCCTGTCTTTCCATATTATTTCTCCGTGCAGCAAATAAATCAAAAATGATCTAAAATTTATATACCAGGAATAAAAATCAAAGGTAATTAGAAATTGCCAATTCGGTTTTAGCCCTACTTTTTGATAAGTTGATCTCATGAAAAATACCTGGGTAGTAAACTTTATAAAACTTATTATCAAAGCATATGGAAGTGAAATGCTTATAACCCCAATTAATGAGGGCAAATATAATAATTGAATAATGAGAACAGTTCGGACTAGAAAATGTGTATTAAATACCCCTACTATCCACCTGACCCTTTGCTGAATCAATTCCTGCAAATTTTCCTTGGGCTGTGTAATTCCAAGAACCGTGGGATCAATTATACTTTTGTAGGTAAATCCTTTTTTATGGATCAATTTAAAAATTTCAAAATCTTCAACTATGCTCCTTTTGATGGCATTATACCCTCCTGCTTCATAATAAGCATTTCTTGAAATAGCCATATTATTCCCGATAGCGGTTACTGGAATGCCAACATCGTGCGCTACCTTAACCCTACTTATAGCATTGATCCACTCTAAGGATTGCACCTCGGCCAATTCATTCTTTTTTGCAACAACTGTTATTCCACTTATTATCCCAGTGTCATGCTCAAACCGGCTTATCATACCATGAACCCAGCTTGGTGGCATTTTTACATCTGCATCGGTAAATAAAAAATAATCCCCCGTTGCCATGTCAGTTGCTTGTGATAAAGCATTTGCCTTAGCCCTCAAATGATTGACGTCTTGCTTTACATCAATCATGGTGATCATTGTATTCCTGGAGCAATAAGATTGAATGATTTCCCTTGTTTTATCATGTGATTCATCATCTGCTACAATTATTTCAATTTTAGATTTTGGAAATGATTGATTTAACAGGCAGTCGAGGCATGATCCTATGTTAGATTCTTCATCGCGGGTTGAGATCAAAATGGATACTTTCGGGTAATCCAATAATTCCTGCCCTGGAAATTCCTCATAGTTGAATAACCAAAACAATAGGGTTATTAATTCAGTAGCTAGGCTTACCAAACAAATTACCAATAAGATAATTTGTAGTGTGTTCAT
>CBDVAV010000800.1:0-2300 GCA_965372055.1 uncultured bacterium
GTGGCTAATCAAGAGTGATTTCTGATTCAATTAATAATTAATCTAATAAGTGTCATTTGAAGTATTGGAAGTGAAGTACCATCAAGAGATAAATTCAGAATTGAAAAGGAAAATGCAAGGAAAGAAAGATTAAAACAGAACATGAAAGTCGAATGTTGCGAAAAGATGTAGATCACCAACCAGAGCGGTATCGATGTAATGAATGATGACAAAGATTATTTGTTAATACAAATATTGGTCAAAAAACAAGTGAGATAAACCTCATTAAAAAGGCTTTTAATGATTGGAATCGAAAACGAAATTTGGTAACTTGAATTATAAAAACATGTGGTGTTATGCACAGGACAAAACATTCAGCGATATGCCAGTCTTTTTATTCACGCTAAACTAAATTCTATAATCGTATTAACCCAATAATAATTTTATTCAGCAATTTTAATTAAACCCAGTTGATCTTCACTGGCAGAAATTAAAGTACAACCTGTATCGGATTGTTGGTCGTTTTTACTGGCAAATATCCTCCATCTGTAAACCCTTCCTTGCTCTAACGCTGATAAAGTAGCCTTGCCATCTGAGTTGTACTCAATCATCAGTACATCACTTGGGATTTCTATATTTTTGACTGGCAGTGTCCCGCTGTTATCAAAGCCACCCCAAATAACATTTCCGCTAATATCAGACACTTCTATTACGTAATCACTAGTGCTGGCAAAGCCTGTCCATTCAAAAGTTGGTGCGGTACTGGTGATTTCAAGGGGTTCTGTAGTAGTGGCTTCATTGGTTGGTGAAACCAGTATCACAGATCCTGTAACATCAAATTGAAGATCAACCGTATTTCCCCCAGAGATGGTGATCTCGGGTTCGCCAAATTTTGCTATTCTGTCCGGATCCATTACTCGCTGGTCATTTTCAAATGTGGCCCTGGCGATATAATTACCATCGGGAATATTTGAAATTGTAAACGAGAGGCTCAATGTTTCTGAGGTAAGACCGGGGATGGTTTCCCTGGTGGCGGGATGTATCAAAGCTACGTCTACTTCTATATTTTCCGCTGAGAGATGTCTTACCTGTCCTGTAAAAGTCCCTGTTGCCCCACTGCTTAGCGTTAAATCTATTCCGGAAGTTTCTGCACTACCAGTCACCGATGCATCTACACTAGTGCCATTGAAACCAGATAAAAACCCATTAATCGCATAAGACCCTGCTGGCACATTAAATATTGTATAACTGCCATCATCTCCAGAAATAGTAGAATAACCATTGGCTCCAGATTGGGCAACAATCAATACACCTCCTACCGGATCTGTGCCATCAGTAACTTTACCGGAAATCAATCCTCCATTGGTGACATCACTCGGGAACATCTCTACCGAAACATCAAGCGAAAGTCCCAGTTCAATGGTGAATGGTATAGGGCTTATTCCTGCAGGGGGAACACTTTCATAATTTTGTTTTGATAGTTTTATATAATAACTCCCAGGCTCAAGTTGAACAGAATAACTGCCATCTGCAGCAGTAATTATAGTTGTGCCAACGGGGACATTAGTATTGGAGTTAAAAACGTTGATAAAAACATTTTCTAATCTAGCCGCCGTGTTGGCATCTGTTACGACACCTGTTAGCGTGCCGGTAGTTACGGGTTCATCGTCATCTTTGCAGCCCTGGATCACCAGTATTACAGCAAGAATTGGCATTAAGGATTGGATAACTCTTTTCATATGTTTAATTTGATTTTAGTTTTTATTGATTTGTAATATATACCGTAGGCAAATAAAAGTAAGTGTCAAACAATAACATATTGTCTTTGATGTAAGTTTTTTGATATTTTTAAGGAAATTTTCAATCCTGCAATAGCTAAGTGGTTACAAAAATTGATTTAGATTTATAAATTTTAATTAATATCAATTAGCCATGGGTATCACCTACAAAGATAAACTCCTTTTTGCAAGCATATTACTAATAGTTTCACTTAGTGCTTGCAATTACGATTCCATTCAACCTTTCTGCCCACAAAATGCCATTGAGATAAGTGATACCATCGTGGTCAGTGCCAGCTGTGGTTTGAACAATGGCAGTATTTCGGTTACAGTGATCGGGGATAATGTCAATCTTTTATATAGCATTGACAGTGTTGATTTTCAAAGTACGGGAAGTTTTGAAAACCTCAGTGCAGGTAGTTATTCTTTGCACTGCACAACACCACATGATTTCATAATTCACTAACCCAAATTTGGGTAAATCTATTTCTATTTGATTTTTAGAGCTATTTTGGTGATTTGAAATCTAAACTCCATTTTAAT
>CBDVAV010000801.1:0-2284 GCA_965372055.1 uncultured bacterium
ACCAGGCCGTAATCGGTTACACAATACCTGGAAGGCCGAAGTCCATTTCTGTCCAAAGTAGCACCCACTACATTTCCATCAGTAAAACAAATGGATGCCGGCCCGTCCCAGGGTTCCATCAGCGAGGCATGAAACTCGTAAAACTCTCTTTTCTTTTTATCCATTAACTGGTTTCCTTGCCAAACCTCCGGAATTACCATCATCATTGCATGGGCCAGTGATCTTCCATCCAAAGTGAGCATTTCAACAATGCTGTCAAGGTTTGCCGAGTCCGAATGTGACTTGTCACAAATGGGTAGCAGCAAATCAAAATCCTCTTTTGAGAAATGCTTTGATACAAACATGGCACGTTTGGAAACCATCCAATTGACATTTCCCCGGATGGTATTTATCTCACCATTATGGGTAATATACCTGAACGGTTGGGCCAGCTTCCATTTGGGAGAGGTATTGGTAGAAAATCTTGAATGAATAACTGCCATGGCAGACTCTACCTTTGTATCCTGTAAATCCCGGAAATACAAAGGCAATTGATCAGTCCTTAACAGTCCTTTATACACTATTGTTTTATAGCTCAAAGACAACCAGTAGAATTCATAATCATTTCCCTCAACTGCATTCCCGGAAGTACTGCCTATGGAATGGGTACTATGTTTTCTAAGTATAAAAAGCTTTCTTTCCAGTTCTTTCCTCCCCCCTGGATTGTCTGTTAATTTAAGGAAAACCTGTTCACAAATAGGCTCATTCAATCTAGCCGTTGATCCAATAATAGTATTGTCCCTGGGAACTTCTCTATATCCAAGTAATTCAAATCCAAGTTTATCAATCAGCTTATTTAATCTAAGCTTGGTGGCATCTTTAACTTTCGGGTTTTTATTGAAAAACATCATTCCCACCCCATATTTTCCAAAGTTTGGAAGGTCAATTCCCAAAGCTGTGCATTGATGTTTAAAGAATTTGTGAGGGATTTGGATTTGTATCCCTGCCCCGTCACCAGTCTCGGGTTCACAGCCACATGCTCCCCGATGTTGCATGTTTCTCAACATCAAAAGTGCGTCTTTTACAATTTTGTTTGATTTTACATTGTTTAAATCAGCAACAAAACCGATCCCACATGAATCATGCTCCAACTGAGGTGTATACAGTCCACTATTGGTCATTGTTAAGGTTTAGTTCGATTTGGTATTCGGAACCATGATTTATTGGCGCAATGTCTTTTCCAATAATTATGGAATTGTCCAATTTAAGGGATTTGATGAGTCCTGGCCCAGATCAAAGATCACCACAATCGAACCCTAAAAGTATAATTCACAAAACTGTAAGTCAAGTTCTTCAATGGAAATATGTTCTTGCTATAATTTTAATGAAAAGATACTTGTCTCAAATAGTCTTAAATGTTTGGCGGCATTCAAAGTATTCTATATCTTACTTATATGCTAATTAAATAAAACATTTCACCCGCATCAAACGTTTACATCTTATACATTTGGTGAACAAATATTGACTTTTATATGAAAGGGACCAATTTAGGTGAATTTGAGGAGCTGGTTTTACTTACTGTTGGCATACTTGATGGGCAGGCTTACAGTATATCCATTACTGATGAAATTAACAGGATAACCAGGAGAAATGTTGCTTTTGGAGTGGTGCATTCTGCACTTAACAGACTGGAAAAAAAAGGTTATACCGAGTCTAAAATGGGGCCTAGCAGTAAGGTGCGGGGCGGAAGGCGCAAACGGCTTTTTACTATCTCTTCCACGGGCAAAGAAGCCCTAATAATGGCCAAAGAACAGAGAAACACCTTATGGCAATTAATTCCTGAATCAGTTATTAATAAGATAAATTAAATGCGTAAAACGGTGAAACATCCGCCGCCACTCGCAGATAGGTTACTGAAGTGGTATTGCAATTCAGATGTTTTCGAGGATCTCCAGGGAGACCTCCGGGAATTGTTTTTCAGAAGATTGGAAAAAAAAGGGCATGGAATCGCACGATTATACTACTATCTGGACATAGTTAAGTTTATCCGACCTTATACGGTCAGACATGATAATATCTTTTCAAGGAAAATAAATTATATAATTATGCTTAACAATTACTTCAAAGTTGCTTACAGGAATCTTTTAAATCATAAGATGTATTCCATTATCAATATTTCCGGCTTGGCAATGGGAATGGCATGCTGTATACTAATACTTCTTTACGTCCAAAATGAATTCAATTATGATACCTATCATGAAAAATCAGACCTGATATACAGAGTAGTCATTAATTATAAAACAGC
>CBDVAV010000802.1:0-2282 GCA_965372055.1 uncultured bacterium
CTTAAAAAGGGAAGTAGAAGATTTTCCAATACTTAAAGCAGTGAAATTTAGCAAAACAGACTATGTTCATTATCTCAAATTTTATGATAGAGGGGATATAACACACGAGATAATAAGCTGGATAAATGAAGCTTATCACTCCAGTAAAGATTAATCGTGAGTGTGAGTGTGAGTGTGAGTGTGAGTTTGAGTTTGGGTGTGGGGTTTGAGTTTGAGTTTGGGTTTGAGTGTGAGTGCGTTTACTTGCGCCTTCGCCGATGTCGGCTACCACGAAGGAGCATGGCGGATAAATGTGGGCCTTGACTGCCGAAGTACACGAAGGAGGGTTTGAGCCTTGCCAGAATTGAGTTTTGACAAGGATTCACTTATTTTTGCCCATCTATTCTGATGATTGATAAAAGAATTTCGACTTTATGAATAAAGAAGACCGAATGGAAAAGGATTGGAAGTCTGAATTGCCACCAGACACCTATCATGTAATGAGGGAAAAAGGTACAGAAAGAGCCTTTTCTGGCAAATATTGCAACCATAAACAAGAAGGTAAATATTTATGTGCCGCCTGTAAAACCGAACTGTTTGATTCCAATACGAAATTTGACTCCCGAAGCGGATGGCCAAGTTTTCACGAACCAACATCAAAGGATAATGTAAAGGTTGAAGTAGACAAAAGCCATGGGATGGTCCGCGAAGAGGTTCTGTGCAGTAATTGTGGAGGGCATCTGGGTCATGTTTTCCCTGACGGCCCAAAACCAACGGGATTACGGTATTGTATAAATTCTGCTGCCCTGGATTTTACTGACAAAAATTCATAATTGCCACAATAACTGCAAAATTTCTTGAAACACGATGTTATTATTATTGGTGCAGGAATAGTTGGATTGGCCACTGCCTATAAACTACTGAAGCAAAGGTCCAATTTAAGTTTATTGATTGTTGATAAAGAAGATGGAGTATCCAGGCATCAAACTGGTCATAATAGTGGTGTTATTCATTCGGGGCTGTATTACAAACCTGGAAGTTTAAAGGCCACAAATTGCGTTAATGGATACCATCAACTTATTGCTTTTTGTGATGAAAATGATATCCCCTACGATCTTTGCGGTAAGATAGTTGTAGCCACCGACAAAAGGGAAATTCCACTGCTGAACAATCTGCTTGAAAGGGGCAAAAGCAATGGCCTTAAGGGGCTTGAAAAACTTGATCATGTACAAACAAGGGAGTATGAGCCACAAGTTGAGGGTGTGGCAGGTTTATGGGTACCTCAAACCGGGATCATTGATTTCAAGAATGTCAGTAAAAAGTTAGCCAAGTTAATTATTGGCAAAGGTGGTGAAATCAAATTCAAGCAGAAGGTTATTGACATCAAAGTCAATTCAGGGTGTGAAGTAACCACCCTGGATAATCAATTCCAGGCCAAATTGGTAATTAACTGTGCCGGATTATATTCTGATAAGATGGCCCAAAAATCACATCCAAAACTTAATTACAAGATAATCCCATTTAGAGGGGAATATTATAAACTGAAACCGGACAGGGAACATTTGGTAAGAAATTTGATTTACCCCGTCCCCAACCCTGATTTCCCATTCTTGGGGGTTCATTTTACCAGGATGATTGATGGAGGTATTGAAGCTGGCCCAAATGCAGTATTGGCCTTTAAACGGGAAGGCTACCATAAATCTGATATTGATATCGGGGAGTTGAGCGAGTCACTGTTATGGCCGGGATTTAGAAAACTGGCCATGAAGTATTGGAAAACAGGTATTGGGGAAATGTACCGTTCCTATTCAAAAGCAGCATTTACCAAAGCACTGCAAAAGTTGCTGCCCGCTATTCAACCTGATGACCTGGTCCCCGGCGGCAGTGGTGTCAGGGCCCAGGCCTGTGATAAAAACGGCAATTTAATTGATGATTTTCTGATACTTGAACAAGCAGGGGTGATCAATGTCTGCAATGCCCCCTCTCCTGCCGCTACCTCTTCTTTATCAATTGGCGATGCCATAGCTGCAAAAGCAGTCGAACAACTGACCTGATATTTGCAAGGTTCTGAAAACTAAAATCATATTTGATTCGTTATAATTATATCGAAACTGCTTTTAGTAAACGTTGTCTGCCTCGGCAGACATAGATTACGGCGAAAAGGGCTGATAGAATTAACTTCTACAGCCCTTTTTATTTTATACATGTATTTATGTTGTGAAATAAGTGATTGTAAGCATCGGATGGCTTAGAGTCATCCGATGCTTACAATCTATGAGCCACTACCTTTGTGTTCTATTTAC
>CBDVAV010000803.1:0-2280 GCA_965372055.1 uncultured bacterium
GTAAAAGACCTGAAAGGAGGGATGATAAAAAAAAGACAATTCAAAGAAAAATAATATTAACAACTAAACCAATTAACCATGTTTAACTTCTTTAACAAAAAACGAGATATTGATTTTATTAAAAAACATTTAAGTGTATTTGAAGGAACATTTACCGATGAGCAAAAAAAGGCAATATTGGTCAGTCTTTATGTTATTGCAAATGCCGATGATGAATTCCATGAAATGGAAGAAGAATTTTTAAAAAAAACAGCCGGTCTTTTGAATTATGATCTTTCTGATGATATAAACGAAGAATTCTCCGCCATAAGCCGGGCTGAAGTATTTAAACTTTTGAAAGGCTTTTCCGACAATCAAAAAGATTGGTATTTGGTCACCGTGGCTGGAATGATCCATGCTGATGGAAAAGTATTGGCCAATGAATTGGATGATGCTTTCCGGTATCTTTTATCAATGGGTATTTCAAAAAAAAGAATGGACAATACCATTGAGAAATTAAACTCAATTATTGATAAATAGCCTCTGGTAATTTTTCAGCCATTGGGTTTGGGCAGTATATATTTGCGCCCCTATACAAATGGACATTCCATATATGACTTAAAATAAAATGAAACTCAAACGAGGGAATAAAATCTTCTCAAAAAAGCTGAGGTCTAGGTAAAGATATCTCCTCAACGAGAATTAAAATGCCTGAAGCAATTGAATGAAACATAACTCAACTGGGAGTTCTCTTTTGTATTAATTAAACATTTATGAACATGAAAACACCACTAAAATTCTGTATAATAACCATTCTTGGTTATGGGTGTGATGGAATTACATCTAAACAACCAGAACAAGAAATAAGCAATTTATTGTCTGTAGAAGCAAATCAACAGATTTCAAAAATCAAAGACGGTAATTTCGAAATTATAGAGATGGAGGACTGTGAATATATTTTTTATAAAAGTCAACGTGGAGGTCAACAGGGGATCGCTGTAATGGCTCATAAGGGAAATTGTAAGAACCCAATTCACCTTTGTAATTAATTATCCAATACTTCATGCTCCCAACTATTACTTTGCTTCAATTCACATATATTCCATACAATTGAAAGCAAAGAAAGTTATACTAAGATTTTTTGATTTTTTAATATCTCGATGTTTGATGATATTGTATAAGCAAAACTATGAACCCCATATTCAACAAAATAATTATAGAGACAACTAAGCGGCACCTTGGCAAAGACCGTGCAGATAAAATATCCAATTATGTTATTGCTAAACAATCTATAAAACTAAAGGTTACAGCAGCACGCTTGTTCAAAGACATTGTTTTTATTTCAATAGGTATTCTTTCTGCTGGTTTCGGACTCAAGGGGTTTCTATTGCCAAACGGATTTATTGACGGAGGAGTAACTGGCATTTCTCTTTTGACCCAAGCACTAACAAACTACCCTTTACCAGTACTACTTGTCATAATCAATGCGCCATTCATTATCCTTGGGTATTTCCAAATAGGTAGATCATTTGCCATTAAAAGCATTGTTGCAATTGTTGGCCTTGCCTTTGCCCTAACGGGGATTGATTATCCGATAATCACCTCAGACAAGCTACTGGTTGCTGTTTTTGGCGGTGTTTTCCTCGGTGCAGGAATTGGCCTTTCAGTGCGGGGAGGAGGTGTGCTTGACGGCACAGAAGTCCTTGCCATTTACTTAAGCAGAAAAACAGGGCTGACCATAGGTGACTTCATCCTTGTTTTCAACATCTTTATTTTTTCAATTGCTGCCTATCTTCTGTCAATCGAAACAGCACTGTATTCCATCCTCACCTACCTTGCAGCATCGAAATCGGTGGATTTCGTTATTGAAGGGGTTGAAGAATACATTGGGGTAACTATCATATCAACACATAGTGAAGAGATCAGGGTGATGATTATCGAGATAATAGGAAGAGGGGTTACCATTTACGATGGGAAAAGAGGTTTTGGCAAACGTGGGGAAAATTTAAATAAAACGGATATTATCTATTCAGTTATCACGCGACTTGAACTCACTAGACTTCAAACAGAAATCCAAAAGATAGACCCGAATGCGTTTATCGTAATGAACAGCGTAAAAGACCTAAAAGGCGGTATGATTAAAAAACGACAATTCAGGGAAGTGTAACAATAAATGAATTGAGTTGAAAAAAAGATTTGCTCACTAGATTCTGTCTATAAATATCAATTCGATTGACTTTCAATGGCTTTTACCCCGCCCCTAAAGGGTGAAGCCATTGAAAATCAACACTCCCTTCAGGG
>CBDVAV010000804.1:0-2279 GCA_965372055.1 uncultured bacterium
AATAGTTTTGCAAGCACTTCTGAAATCAAAAATCGGTGTTCCTTGTTCGACATTCATTGTCATTATGCAGCTTATATCGGCAATCAAATCTATCAGCTTTGAGTTAGTAATAGTTTATTCTTCTACAAAATCACCTCTAGGCTAAACCTAACGGTATCCATCAGGATCATTTTCTGTTGCCCTTCAATTTTATAATGAGTTATCTTTATTGAGCCATTTTCATCATCTTCAAAGGTCATAAACAGCATCTTTTTTGATGAAAACAATGAATTCTTCTCCTTTACCGATGCTTCTAATTTTCTAAGGTCATCTTCCTTTTCAACATAAAATATTTTTAGGTATTCTACCGTCATCATTTTCTTATTGATCGCTTCATATAACCTGATCTTCAAGTTGCTGGTTGGCTCCGATAAATCTTCAACAACTTTATACTCCTGGCTTAACCTGGGTTTATTGAGGTCTGCATCCCTGAAAATCTTTAATTCCCTAGCCCATTGTGCAGAATCCAGTCGCATGGAAGAGGATTCTGGTATCCCATTCAAGATTGCAGTTTTCTTTATCTTTGGATTTGACTCCCTTAACCAAAGTAGTTGCCCATCAATTAATCCATTCAGGTCATAATATTTCAGGCCATCAGTTTCCCTCTCTACAGGATCTGTACACGATAAAATCGCCATCAAGGATATTATGAAAAGCCTCAAAATGATTTTCATATTAAGCATTTTCCAGTCATCTCTGTTGGAATCTCCATACCCATAATTTTCAGTATCGTGGGCGCAATATCGCCTAATTTTCCATTGTCAATTGATCCTTTAAATTCATTTTCAACTAAAATACACGGAACTAAATTTGTCGTATGGGCAGTATTTGGCGTGCCATCAGGATTAATTAAGCAATCAGAATTGCCATGGTCGGCGATAATAATGCAGGTATAATTATTTTCTAGTGCCTTGGTCACTACTGCTTCAGTACATTGATCTACGGTTTCACAGGCTTTCACTGCTGCATCAAATACACCGGTATGTCCGACCATATCTGGGTTTGCAAAATTAAGGCATATGAAATCTGCCCAACCTGATTCGAGTTCAGGAATTATTTGATCCCTGATATCAAAAGCACTCATCTCAGGCTGTAAATCATAGGTAGCTACTTTTGGGGAAGGGCAAAGTATTCTTTTCTCCCCTTTAAACATCTCTTCTTTACCCCCGGAAAAGAAAAATGTAACATGGGGATATTTCTCGGATTCAGCAATCCTGATTTGATTTTTGTCTTTCCCGGATAAAATCCCCCCTAAGGTATTTAACAGATTTTCTTTATTGAATATTACTTTTATATTCTGAAAGGTATCATCGTAAACTGTCATTGTATAGTATTCCAGAGTCATTTTCTCCATGCCAAACTCAGGAAGATCAACTTGGGTCAATACCTGTGTGATTTCCCTGAGCCGGTCAGTCCGAAAATTAAATCCGACTACTACATCGCCGGGTTCAATCACTGCCAAGTGATCTCCATTCCCGTTAACTTTTATGATAGGTTTAATAAATTCATCTGTAATACCATCCTGGTATGACTTTTCCATGGCCTGGACTAGGTCAGTGGTTTCGATTCCAACACCGTTTACCAGACAATCATAGGCAATCTTAACCCTCTCCCACCTTTTGTCCCTATCCATCCCATAATACCTTCCAGTAACTGAAGCAACCTGTCCAGTGGTGCCTTTCAAATACTCCTCCAACTCCCTGATGTAGCCAACACCGCTTTTCGGATCGGTGTCGCGCCCATCAGTGAATGCATGAACATATAGTGAGTTAACCCCATTATCGGATGCTATACTACAAATAGCCTTAAGATGATCTATATGGGAATGAATCCCCCCATCTGAAACCAACCCAATCAGATGAAGTTTACTATTGCTTTCATTAGCTTTCTTAATGGCATCAAGTAATACTTGATTAGTATTCAGCGACCCGTCCTCTACGGCTTTATTCAACCTGACCAAATCCTGGTACACTACGCGGCCTGCCCCAATATTCATATGGCCAACCTCAGAATTACCCATTTGTCCCTCAGGAAGCCCAACAGCTATCCCACTTGCCTCTAAAGTGCTATTTGGATATTTATCGTACAGTGAATCTACAAATGGAGTCTGAGCTTGGTCAATGGCCGAAACACTTGGGTCTTTGGCTATTCCCCATCCATCCAGGATCATTAATAATACTTTTTTTGACATAATTGCCCTCTTAAGGCTGCATTGTTATTTCCCAGATGCAAATATAATT
>CBDVAV010000805.1:0-2253 GCA_965372055.1 uncultured bacterium
ATGGCAGGTACAAAAGCCACTTTTTCCTTGATGGAAAGATCAAATAATGCCCTTGCGGAACAGCCTTCAGGCAGTATGCCCCAAATGAACATGCCACCATCAGGAATATAAATCTTTACCTGTTTCGGGAAATGTTCATCGATTGCCTTAACCATGGCATCAAGCTGTGCTTTATAAACATTTTTGATTTTGTCGATGTGGTGGTTCAAATCCATATCACAAAGGAATTGGTGTATGATCCTCTGTGTCAAGTGACTGGCATGGGTATCTGCTGCTTGCTTCATTACGACCAGCTTCTCCATTAGTTTCGTATTTGGTGCTGTGACCCAACCCAATCGCATACCTGGTGAAATGATCTTTGAAAAAGAACCCATCAGAAAAGTGCCTTCAGGGTAATATTCTGCAAATGATGGATTCCGGGATCCTGTAAAGTTAATTTCACCATATGGATCATCTTCAATTACCATAATCTTATTGGATTTGAAAATCTCGGCAATATTTTGCCTCTTCTCCTCAGAGTACGTGATCCCTGTGGGGTTGTGAAAATTAGGCACTAAATAGGCAAGGTTGGATTTATGACTGATAACCTGTGATTTCAGATGGTGAATATCAAGACCGTCTTCTTCAAGGTTAACCGTTACGAAATTAGCCTCCAGAATGTTAAAAGACTGTAGTGCTCCTATAAATGTTGGATTCTCAAGGATGACATTATCACCGGGATTTAACAAAAGTTTACCTATCAGGTCTATAGCCTGCATTGATCCATTTATGATCAGTATTTTGTCAGGACTGATGTTCAGTCCTTTTCTTTCTTTGTAGCGTTGGGAGATAAATTCTTTCAAGGGCATATAGCCCTCGGTAATTGTATATTGTAACACATTTGCCCCATCTTCCCTTAATACTTTGTCAGTTGCCTCACGGATACCATCTACCGGGAAAAGTTTCGGGTTGGGCATTCCACCTGCAAATGAAATGATATCCTTTCGTGCAGTTAACTTTAATATTTCCCTAATAAATGAAGGTTCTGCCCGGGAAGCCCTGTTGGCCAATTGAAATTCCTCTTCAATTTGAGTATTTTCTTTCATTGTTGTTCAACTTTAAAGTCCCAATACTTTTTTGGACATATGCATAGTTACCAGATAATGAGGTACATCAACTATTTCAGCGATTTTGAGGTCACCTGCTAAGGAACACAGGGCATAGGCTTCTTCACTGCTCAAGTTATGTTCATCTACGAGGTATTTAATCATATATTTCACTGCTTTTTTTGTAGCACTATCAATTGTAGTCCCAAATCCAGTGACAGCATAATATTCTGCTGTTTCATATTGTGGCTCAGAAATTTCTTTTTTCCCTTTCAACACCTCTATTTCATAAATAATTCTCATGGGTGCTTCAAGTGCAGTACCGCATACTTCGCCGAGGCCTTGTAACGCATGGGTATCACCAATTGAAAAAAGCCCACCCTCAACAAACACTGGGAAGTAGACTGTAGTGCCTTCAACAAGGTTGGGGTCGTCCATGTTACCACCATTTGCCCTGGGTGGAATAGTTGACAGCAGTGAATCTGTATCCGGTGCTACACCCATTACCCCTGGAAAAGGCTTAATTGGAATTACTACCTTCTCGGAGAACATTATGGATTTTTTGTCCTTGCCAAGTGTATAGGTTTTAAGGTAGGGCTCGGTAAATTCATTTGCCAGGAAACCGAAACCTGGAACAATTGCATTCCATCCCCATTCACCCACTTCGATTTTTAGTAATTTAACTGCCAATACATCCCCTGGTTCAGCACCTTCAACATAAACTGGCCCAGTGAGGGGATGTATTGGATCAAAACTGAGGTTTACCAAATCTTCCAAGGTTGAATTTACATTCAATTGTTGATCGGTAGCTTCTTCAGTATAAGCCTCTATAACAGAACCTGAAGGCACAGTAATAGCAGGGGTTATGCTACGGCTGAATTTGTTATGGGTTTGGTCAGCTGTCAGGGTGAAATCAGGCTCTGGCACAATGGATTTTTCGGTAATTTCAGATTCATGATTCTCAGAAGTTGTACTATTTTCACAACTTGTGATAGCCAGACCTCCAAATGCCGATAGTAAGTAGAGCAATACTATTCTTTTCATATCTCAAAGTTTCGTGTTTCGTGTTTCGAGTTTCAAGTTAGTCATGTCTTGTCCTGAAATAGGTTGACCGTTTTTCAGGCGTTCGTTAAACATAATTCTAATTAGCTTGATTTTGTCATTATTG
>CBDVAV010000806.1:0-2249 GCA_965372055.1 uncultured bacterium
AAATTTCCGGAATATTGATTCCAGTGATTTGGGGTGGGGAGAGTGTTTGATGTGTATTAAAAAAATGCCCCACTCAAAAAATATAACCAAACCAACCCTCATCTAACATCAAGAGCGGGGCATTACTATCAAAAAGCTTCCCAATGATGGGCAATTGGAAAATAAAATGCCATGACTACAATCAATGCCCATCTATGATTGTTGTCATTATCTTGATTCTGGTATCTGGAAAAAAATATTTAAAAGTTGAGGATTTTGGAAATATGCGCCCAAATTTCCTCAAACACCTCTTCTGGGGACTTGTTTTTGTTGGTATCTACTACCACTACATTTTCTTTCTCTCCCAATAATTCGATTGATTTAAGGTAATTGTTCCTCACATTTTCAAGGATCTTTTTTTCTTCGAACAGTTCAGTGGAAGCCCGGCTTTTTTTTATTCTCCTGATACTTTCTTCTGGGGAAAGATCCAGGTAGAATGTAATGTCCGGTCTTAATATTTCTGCGCACTTTGAATTGATGGCTATCACCCATTCCATGGGGAGATGAAGACTGTGATAAGCATAAGATGACCAATAGTACCTGTCGGTAATAACATGGGTTCCTTGGGAAATGATGGTTGTCAGGCCGTTTAATTCATTTTGTAGGTGGTCAAGCCTGTCGGCCAGGAATAAACCTGCAAGGGCAGATTCGTCAACAACAATTTCTTTTCTCAGTATCTTTCTTATCAAAACACCAATGGGGCCATCCGTGGGTTCGGTGGTTAAATAATGCTCTTGATTGATTGATAATAGCTTTTTGCTCAAAATCTCCATTTGAGTGGATTTTCCGCTGCCATCAATGCCTTCAATTACAAAAAACTTTCCTCTTTGCATGCAAGCCGTTTCTTAATTCATAACAAAACTAAACTTTTGGAATCGATTAACTAATTGTGGTGTGGGATTAAAAGTCATTAAGTCATTGGTTTGTTCGGAATGAAATGACTACCTAATGACCATCAATGACAATCAAAGACAATATGAGGTACGGGATACTGTCATTAAAGTCATTGGGTTATTGGGTTTCTGAGAATTAAATAATTAGGGGAGAATGGGCTAACTCATTTCCATGACTTGTTTTCTATATGATGATGGTGTTTGCCCAGTCAGTTTTTTAAAATAATTGTTAAACGAAGCTTTGTTATTAAAACCGCAGTCCAGGGCAATTTTTAGAATTGTATCTCCATTACTGTTTGGATCTTCCAATTTGTTCTTTGCTTCCTCAACCCTGTACCCATTGATAAAATCAAAGAAATTTAAATCAAACTTTTCGTTGATAACCTGAGAAAGGTGATTGGGATGAATAACCAGAGCATTGGCCAATTCAGAAAGCTTGATTTCTGGATTTAGAAAAGGTCGATTCATTTGCATATATTCACGGATCCTCTTTTCATAACTCTTTGCATTTTCTATAGATAAGGATGACCCACTGTACTTCGATGGTTTTATAAACGACATCTCCCCGGAAAATACTGTAGGTCTTCTCAAAGCATAGAATCCAATTAAGTAAATCAATATGGTCATGGGCAGAATATAAATGTAATCCAGAGAGACGTAATAATATCTCAGGGTTATATACAACATCTTTTGCAGGATAAAAGAAATGCCAATTACCAACATTATGCCAATGGTTAGGTGTTTAAGCCATTGTAAGTTTACCCGGTGCAAATTCGAAGAATATTGTTTTATCCTATGAGAGTAGTCTTTCAAAACGATCATCGATAGTACCAGGTAAACCATCATATGGATAGATTCTGAAACAAAAATCCAGTCATCCATGAAAAATGCCTTGCGAAGTTCTGGGTTGTCATAGCGAGTAGCGGTTAGCCATGCAATAATGGTTTCGACTTTAACCGTTGTTGATTGAAATAATACTGGGTAGATAATCAACGTAAGGGCAAAAGGTATAAAATGAAGCCAGTTAATACTTTTCCATGACTTCATTTTACCAGACAAATAATTTACATAAAAGTAAAATAATGGCCCAATTAGAAACAATGATCCCAAGTCAGCCCCATAGAAATGGGGAAATATTTTATAAAAACCCAAGTAAATGGAGATACTTTGCAAATGATGCCAAATCAAAATCAGCACAAGTATTGCCAGATAGGTTCCGGCAGGCCGGCCCTTAAAAAACAGGGTTAGGGATACTGTTACCCCTTGAATTATACCAAGGATTATTATTAAAGCCCACCAATCAAATAATCTTTCCTC
>CBDVAV010000807.1:0-2244 GCA_965372055.1 uncultured bacterium
TCGAAATGACTTTGGTAGAAAGCTATAATAATATTCAGGATATTTCTTCTTGCTTTATTTGATATTTGTATTTCAGAGTCTATATCTGCAAGAAAAATAATTTCCAACTCCTTCAATTGCACAGAAAGGTTTGTAGACGCATCTATTTCAGCCATCATTTGTCTTGGAGACCCAGGGAAAAACCCAAAATAACGACTGAGCTTTATGAGAAAAATCAGGTGGAAGTTTTCTGTTTTCACTCTCATTTTATCAAGAGTGATCAAAGAATCATTAATGAAATCGAACAACCCATCTGATTCAGACCCTTCTTTAATTACTTTTGAAAGGATTTCACTAAGGAAAATCAAAATTGCAGATTTTCCAATGTCCCAAGGGATTTTCTCATACGCATAATGGCATCTTAGCTCTTTTATCCTTTGGATCTGTTTCTTTTCACTATGGTACACTACCAAGTCCAGAAGTGTTAGCGGCTGGAATAGGGCAATTTTATTTGAGGTCTTACGCCTGACGGAGTTAACAATATATGATTGCAATCCCAGTTTTTCAGTGAAAATATGAACAATGATTGATGCCTCTTGGTATTTTATATACCTCAACACAATCCCCCTGGTTTTTTCAAGCATGCACTAATTTACCACTGCAATTTTTCCTATGAAAGTTTCAGAACCATCAAAAGTTGAACTAAATACCAGGTATACACCAGTACTTGCCCTTTTTCCCTTATAATCTGATACCCCCCAGGTGGCAGTACCTCCATAGGCTCTTGTTTGCCAAATTAACTTACCCGAGATATCTGTTATTTTTATCACTACATTGTTTGCCAAGCCAGAAATTCCAACTGTGCCATTAAAATCTTTTGTCACGGGATTGGGAAAGATCTTCACACTCCCATGTGATTGGGTTCCCTTGGTTGCTGTGCCACGAAAAGAAATAATACCAACATCCGTGGCGATAAAAACTTCCCCAGTAATATCCTCTATTTCTATTCCCAAGATATTATTGGACAGTAAAGAACTATTGTCAGTATTGAAATTTTCGAAAAGAAATTCACCATCATCCCCAAACAGCCAAATGCCGTTTTTTGTCCCCATCCATTTTCTATTTCCTCCATCAATTTCTATATCAAATACCTCTTGGTTGAAGAGTAGTCTGTTATTCTCAAAAATTGGTGTTATTGCATTTACTATCGTTCCCGAGAGCATGGAGGAGGCATCAGGGAAAAAGACGACACCTTTATCCGTAGCGATCCAGGCTTGATCATTATGATCTATTGCTATGCTGTTAATAACCTTGGAGGGCAGTTCACCAGCACCAGGTAGAGTGGACAAGAGTATTGATTTATCAAGCTCTTCATTGAAAACCAATATTCCACCGCCAAATTCGGGATTTAACCTCATCCACTTGTCTCCAAAGCGTGAAATCTCGATACCAAGTGGATATTTCATGGACGAACCCGCGAAGGAAAACGACTCCCACTGACCATCTGGTTTCAATAAATGAAGGGGATTTTCAGCCCCATGATTAGTGATCCACAGCCCGGCATTACTTTCAGCCAGGCCTGTTATTTGGGTATTTCTTCCTGGTGGATTTTGATTAATTAGCGGGCTTCCGGCGGTATTTTCATTTATGAGATTAAATCCATTGGTATTGTCCCATTCCAACAGCCCATGCCCAAATGAAGCAAAATAGGTCTTGTCTAAAGCTGATGAGTATGCTACATCAATTATATCCTCAACAAATGGGATTGGATTGGAATTTACAGGATCTACAGGATTGAAATTTTCCCACCGGCCATTTTCTAAAACATAGAATCCATTGCTATTTCGATTAGGGGCAAAAGATTGATCATATCCTCCAGCCATTCCGATTATTTTTCCGTTGATAAATTTGAAATCCCAAACATCATTTGAAAACGGCCCGGAAGGAAAAATGCTGGTAAAAGAGCCCTGAAAATTTGTTACCAGGCCATTCACACCATCAGCAATCCAAACAATGCCTGAAGGGTCTACAACAGCGACTTTTGGGTTTGAAATATTTGGGTTTGAAATAATTGATATTACTCCATTCGGTTGTAATGTCCATAGGTTATTGTCCTCGATTATGAGAAATTGATCATTGGAGAATTGTATAAAATCAAATGTTTTTGAATCAATGACAGGTAGTTTATTCCATTTAGATTGGGAATATTGATACAAACCTTCGTAGTTAATTTAATCAATCACGGTGTTTAAGCCAGAACTTATC
>CBDVAV010000808.1:0-2232 GCA_965372055.1 uncultured bacterium
AAAAGTGCTCATTTCAAAATCCAGCTTGCGGTGAAGGGAAAGGATTTGCTCCGCGTGATCCAGCAGTACCTGGCCAGCATCAGTGAGATAGATCCTGTTTCCTTTCCGGTCGAAAAACCTTAACCCGTACTCCTCTTCCAGTTCCCTGATGTGCTTGGTAATGGCAGGTTGGGTAATGTATAGCTCCTGTGAGGCTTTGGTAAAGCTCAGGTTCTTTGCCACACTATAAAATACCTGAAGTCTAAAGTTTTGCACAGCTAATCCTTATTGATTTCCAACTTAAATAAAAATTTGCACAATCAAGTATTGGCTAAAGGGAATAATGAGGCATTAAGTTGATTTAATTTGATTTTGTTTTAACATATATTATCATATATAATATTTTAAATATTAATAAATATGGATAATATTTTTGTTTATAGTATGTATAAAATTATATTTAAAGCTATTAACTGCTTTAAGTCCACAGTTATCATATTATGATGAGATTTTTGATACAATATTTAGCAAATACAAAAGTATCATTGCTTCTATTATTTATTGCGCCTCATATCGGCAATGGCCAGGATACCAGGGTGTTAGTTGAAAATGCAATAAATAGTAATACCAATAATCTATCTGTACTAATAAAATTTTATTCAAAAGATCTGCTTTATAACGAAGGGGTAAATAATGATCCAAGATAACTATTTACGATTAACAATTATCAGTAGTTAATCATGATTGGGAGTCTCTTCCCAAATAGGATCATTGGTGAGCGGAGCATTTAAGAATGGGATTTTACCTTAGAATTAATGAAATAAGTATCTAAATTAGAGAAATAAAAACAAACATTTAATTGATAGTATCATGGGAAAAGGTAAAGACGCTAAGAAAAACATTAAAAAAGAACCTGCTAAAACTGCAAAAGAAAAAAAGGCAGAAAAGAGACTAAAAAAATCTAAAAGAGATTAATGGATTTCTGGGAAAACTAAATGCCCTTCCGAAATTGGGTCGGACATTCCCGGAAATCATTCACAGACTACTGCATTAAAATGAAATGACCACAAAAGGCAGTACTCTTACCCGGCCTATTTACTCCTCTTTTAAAGTATCCACCGGATTAGCAGAGGCGGCTTGAAAAGACTTAAAACTTACGGTCAACCCTCCGATCAGGACAGCTGCAATCCCCGAACTGATAAAGATATCCAATCCTAGCTCGGTTTTGAAGGCAAACTTATCCAACCAACCAGTAGTATAGTAATAGGCGATTGGAGCAGAAATAATGAAAGAAAACACGATCAGTTGAGTGAAATCCTTTGATAGGAGAAATACTAGTTTTCCGACATTGGCACCAAGTACTTTGCGAATGCCCATTTCCTTGGTTCGCTGTTCTGTAGAAAAGGAGGAGAGCCCGAAAAGCCCCAGACATGAAATGAAAATGGCCATCACTGCAAAAATATTGGACAATGTGCTGATGGTCATTTCATTTCTGTAGGATTGCTCAAATTCCCCATCCAGAAATTTGTGTTCAAAAGGAAATGAAGGGTTAAAATCAGTCGTGACCTGTTCAATGGCCAATAGGGCATCTTGTGTATTTCCCCTGATCCGGATAAAAGCCACGAAGGTATTTTGCGGATCGTACCGGATCACCAATGGGGCAATCGGTTCGTACATGCTGCTCATGTGAAAGTTTCTTACCAATCCAATAATCTGTCCATCCATACCCCAAACGGACAGGTTTTCACCCACGGGATCATCAAAGCCCATGATCCTGGCTGCTTCTTCATTGATGATGAAGTTGGCTGAATCCGTTCCATAATCCACGGAAAAGTCCCTGCCAAAAATCATTTCCATGTCCATGGTTTCAATAAATTCCGCACTGACCATTAAAATATTCATCTCCACCATTTCATCTGGATTCTTGCCCTCCCAGGTCGGACTGCTTGAAGACCGTCCATACGATAATGGATTCCCACTGGTTGATGTCACATTTTGGACTTCTGGAATCTTCAGTAACTCGTTCTTATAGGTTTCGAAACGCTGGGCCGTTTCACCTTCCAATTCTATAAAAACCATGTTTTCCCTATCCAAACCAAGGTTTTTATTCATTATATAGTTCATCTGCCTATAAACCACCAGGGTTCCTATAATCAGTAGGATAGATACAGCGAATTGAAAAACAACTAGGCCTTTCCTGATAATAATTGACCCCACGGAATGCTTCATTGTGCCCTTGAGCGAATTCGTGAT
>CBDVAV010000809.1:0-2228 GCA_965372055.1 uncultured bacterium
TTATTTAAAGCAACTTACAATTGATCTTTCTAATAAAAATAGGATTTCTTGAAATTAGCTGGGTCGATTTTTTCGATGTAGCGTTTGTAAGTATTCTTCTTTATCAGCTTTATAAATTGCTCAGAGGTAGTGTGGCTGTTCGGATATTTTTGGGGTTCCTATCACTTTATCTCATATTCTTGGTAGTAAAAGCAGCCGAAATGGAACTTCTAACAGTCATTCTGGGCCAGTTCATGGGAGTGGGTGCAATAGCAGTAATCATCTTATTCCAACAGGAAATCCGAAAATTTCTCCTTATGATAGGAAGGTCAACTGCATTTGACAAGGAAAACATTTTTAGGAATTTTATGATTTGGAAAAGGAAGGAACAGGAAAGAGGATTTAATATCACCTCTTTGCTGGAAGCGGCAAAGTCAATGGGAACCTCTAATACCGGGGCGTTAGTAGTGTTTTCCAGGAACTCAGAACTGAAATTTTATGCAGAATCAGGCGATATATTGAATGCCAAGATTTCCAAGAGGTTACTACTGTCAATATTCAATAAATACAGTCCATTGCACGATGGAGCAGTGATTATCTATAAAGGTAAAATTGTTGCAGCCAGATGTATTCTTCCAGTCTCGGAAAATGATAACCTACCGGCACAATTTGGCCTGAGACATAGGGCTGCGGTAGGAATGAGTGAAACAACTGACACCTTAGTATTAGTGGTATCTGAAGAGACAGGTCACTTCTCCCTGGTAAGAAATGGACAGTTTCACCACAATTTGACAGTACAGGAAATTCGGAAAAGAATAAACGAATATCTTTTTGCAGAAGATATTGAAGAAGAAAAACAAACTGCCCCGAAAGAATCTGCCACTACAGAAAGTACTCATACTAAACTTGAGGAAGCCGATCCAGGGAATTGAGGTTGACTTCCCAGAAGCAAGCCGTGGGTGTCAAATATTTTTTAGTGATTTATTGTCTGGAGACTTTTGTATGGACTCCCTAAAAGATTCAAAGGAACCAAACGAACCTCTCAGATCACCCCTTAAACATATTTCGGTACTACCACGAATTTAGTATGTCAAAGTCATCCCTATGGGGAAAAGTAATCCACAAATAACAAAACAATCAAATCGCCAATAAATTTCAATGGCTCAAATTTCAAAAATAATGCTTTGAAAAAACCCTTATGCATTTAGTGATATAAACATATGACTTATTAAATGACTTGGGTTTCTGCAACTTTGTTAAACTTATTCTATCATTTGCATTCGCTTAAAAATCTGGTTTGGTGTTCTTGAGGCACTTTTCAACTTCAGTAATCTTAAACTAGGATTCCTCGAAATACTTTTGTAATTGGATTTGGGAATCAGGTTAGGTATCCTAATGACTATTTTTGTTCCACATCCAGGTTCTGAGATCAATTCGATATGTCCGTTCAGGTTGGAAATGGCCTCTCTCGCGATGTATAATCCCAGGCCAGAGCCGGATTTGCTTTCATGGGCACGGAAAAACATTTTGAAAACACTTTCATGATATTCCCTGGAAATTCCTGGTCCATCATCCTCAATTTCAATTAGTGTTTCAGTATCATTCACCTCCGCGTAAACCGATACATTATAACTTGCAAATTTTACCGCGTTGGAAAGTATATTGTTAATAATTATTCCTATTCTCAATGCATCATTGTGGAAATCCGCATTTTCCCTGACTTCTATTTGATGCGCTTTATTTTCAATATTAAATTCTTTTAATGAACTTTCAATAATGTCTTTAATGAAAACTTGCTCTGTTTTGACTTCTAGTCTTAAATTTTTTGAATAATCTATGATTTTGGTGGTGAAAGCATTCAATCTCTCAACGCTTGTTTCCTGAAGGTCCAGAACGTGTTTCATTTCTGGCAATACTTCCATGGTCCTGGCAATATTAATTAAGCCCAAAATAGATGCAATAGGTGCCCTGATATCATGGGAAACACTGTAAACAAACCTATCCAGTTCTTTGTTCAATACCAATAGCTTTCTTTTTTGATCCTTGATCACCTTTTCATCTTCATCTTTCGATAAAACAAAAAAACCAAGCCCACTTATTAAGATAGCTAGCTGTCCCATTACTAAATACAAATCCTCGATAATAATCTTATTCTCGAAGTAATTAACTCCGACCAGAAAAGATGAACTGATAATCCAGGCAATTGGGATAAGTGCAAGAAAGAGGTATAACGATCCTATGACCGATTT
>CBDVAV010000810.1:0-2224 GCA_965372055.1 uncultured bacterium
GAAGTAGAAGCCTGGCACAAGCTGATCAGGATATTGACCCATGAGATCATGAATTCAATAACTCCGATCTCATCCCTAACGGAAACCATGCAAATGGTCCTCAAGGATGGTGATGGGAATGCAAAAAGTCTACAGGAACTGAATGATCAAGCCATCAATGACATACTCTTTTCACTAAAAACAATCCAGAAAAGAAGCGATGCCATGCTGGAATTTGTTGAGGATTACAGGAAATTGACCAGGGTGCCAAAACCTCAAATTGAATCAGTCATTGTGACGGAACTGCTTCAGACCATCGACAAACTAATGGTTGCGGAACTGGAAAAACAAAATATCCAACTGATCCTGAAAGAAACCGATGATACCTTATCCATTGACATGGATTCAAATTTGGTGGAACAAGTATTAATAAACCTGATCACAAATAGTGTATTTGCCGTAAATGGAAAACTAAAACCTCAAATAATATTATCTGCATACGAGAATGGGCCTTTAAAGATCATCGAAGTTACCGATAACGGGAAGGGCATGGACAATAGCCAGATGGAAGAAATATTTATCCCATTTTTTTCAACAAAACCAAATGGATCGGGTATTGGTTTGAGTTTGTCGAAACAAATTATGAGTTTGCATCATGGAAATATAAAAGTGGACTCGGAAAAAGAAAAGGGAACCACATTTTACCTGGAATTTAAATAAGCAACATAACCCATAGGCATGAATTCGAAATTAAACAGAAGAAAATTTATTAAAAATACCACGGCAGTAGGTGTTGGCCTTTCCATGATGTCGGTACCAAATATCGTGAAAGGTTTAGATGACCGAAAAGTGAGATTGGCATTTATTGGAGTTGGATTACGGGGAAGAAGCCATCTCAGATTGGCATTAAACAGGGATGATGTAACAGTGGCCTCAATTTGCGACATTGATACCGAGGCCATAGCAAAATCCCGGGCCATGATCAAGGAAGCTGGGATCAAGGAAGTTCCAGCCTATTCTAATGGAGAAGAAGATTTTAAGAACATGCTACAGCGAGATGATATTGACGGTGTAGTGATAGCCACACCCTGGCGCTGGCACACACCTATGGCGGTTGCCGCCATGAAAGCCGGAAAATATGCTGGTATCGAAGTTTCGGCAGCCAACACATTGCCGGAATGCTGGGATTTAGTGAATACATCTGAAGATACTGGCGTACCCTGTATGATCATGGAGAATGTATGCTACCGAAGGGATGTGATGGCTATTTTGAATATGGTGAAACAAAATATGTTTGGGGAACTTGTACATCTGGAATGCGGCTACCAGCATGATCTGAGGGGTGTAAAGTTTAATGATGGTAAAGAACCGTATGGTGATGGTGTAGAATTTGGGGAAAAAGGATTTTCCGAAGCCAAATGGAGAACACAGCACTCGGTGAACAGGAATGGAGATTTATATCCCACTCATGGTATTGGTCCGGTGGCAAAGTATTTAAAAATCGATCATGGCAACCGCTTTGTTTCCCTCACATCCACGGCTACAAAAAGCAGGGGATTGCATCAATATATCGTGGAGAAAGGTGGGGAAGACCACCCCAATGCCAAAGTAAGGTTTAAACTTGGCGATGTAATTACTACCGTGATTAAAACAGCCAATGATGAATCAATCATCGTAAGCCATGATACCAATCTGCCCCGGCCATATTCATTGGGGTTCAGGGTGCAGGGAACCAAAGGCATTTGGATGGACGTGAATAAATCATTGTATTTGGAAGGGATCAGCGAAAAACCTCACCGTTGGGAAGATGCAGCACCTTATCTTGAAAAATACGATCACCCTTTGTGGAAAAAGCATGAAGCCAAGGCCGTAGGTGCTGGGCATGGAGGAATGGACTTTTTCGTAATGAACGCATTTATTGAAGCAATAAAAAGAAAGGCCCCTACCCCGTTGGACGCCTATGATGCTGCATCCTGGAGTGCTATCAGTCCATTATCAGAACAATCGATTGCCATGGGCAGCATGCCGGTTAAATTCCCCGATTTTACCAGGGGCAAATGGATGGTCAGAAAAGATGTATTTGCAGAAGGGGATGATTGAGGAAATGGTTGAGCTTTGCTGTAGTCATGTTGCTTTGACTTGTTTTAAAATCTCATTATGTGATATAAATTTTTATTAAGTAAGCAGTTTGCTACGAAGTCATTCCTGCGAAGGCAGGAATCCAGAATAACATGAATAAATATTT
>CBDVAV010000811.1:0-2219 GCA_965372055.1 uncultured bacterium
ACTTGCGAACAGTATTTCACCTGACATTTAAGATCAAAAATTGGTGCAAGAATGCTTAAGTGGCAATACAATCACATTTTAATCATTTACGTAAATATTATTTATTTTGATATAATATATTGTTATATTTATCTCAGAGACCTGTCATAATCTATTTAAAAATATAATTATGTTATTCCATTGGTCTCTTATTTTTATAGTCGAAGATGATCCTGTTTTCCAGGATATTTTAAAAAAGAAGCTTGAAGATAAAAAATTCTCAAATATAAAAACATTCTCCACTGGTGAAGAATGTTTGGAGACTTTGAATGAAAATCCTTCCGTTGTTTTTCTTGATTTCAGTCTTGGTGGTTTAAATGGTTTGGATGTTTTGAAGAAAATAAAATCTGAAAAACCAAAGATTAAAGTAAACATTGTAACTGTAATTGAGGAAAAATCTATAAGGGAAAAATGCCTAAAAGCAGGGGCAAATAATTATTTTGAAAAGACAGAAAAGGGCATGAAAAGGCTCAACAGAGTTGTACTCAGGAATCGATGGAGGGGTTTTGCTGCCTTTATCAAGAAATTACTAAAAAGGTCATAATTGCTTTAATAAACTTTTTGCACTTAGCCCTTGATGTAAAACCGTACGGAAACTTTCTATATCGTGCAGAGGGGCTAGTTCATCAATATAGGGTAACACTGCTTTCATTGCCCTGGTTTCAGGTTTATAACTTGGATTTCCAGCAAGGGGGTTAAACCAAATTATCCTTCCTGATTTGCGATGCATCTTTTTTATTGCCTTGCCAATAAGATCATTGTCCCCCTGATCTATACCGTCGCTCAATATTATAATTAGGCTTTTCTTATCAAGTTTTCGAGCAAAACTGGAAATGAATTCGTTCAAACATCCTCCTATTCTAGTACCTCCCGACCATCCGGAAAAATGCTCAGTAATTTTTGCAATGGCAGCATCAATCGTGTTCTCTTGCAAATATTTTGAAACACGAATCAATTCGGTACTAAATAGAAAGGCTTCTACTTGTTTAAATGTATGTTGAAATGCATAAACAAACTTTAACAGGAATATACTGTAGATATCCATGGATCTGCTAACATCACAAATCAAAAATAATTTGGGTACCCTTTTTTTGGGAATCCTGTAATACAAGCGAAGGATTTCCCCACCATCCCTAAGTCCAGCCCTTATGATATTCCTTATTGCCAAATGACGCCCCTTTGTACTAATGACTTTCCGTCGGTTATGGGATTGCACCAGTTTGTCGACATACATTTTGATCAGTTTTCGTAATTCGGGCAGTTCATCTTCGGCAATACTCTTTAATGGTTTACCATTATTAACCTGCGAATAACTATAGGTAGCCATATTTATACTCTCATCAGACTTACCTTTATAAAGCCAGTTTTTTAAGCTTTCCAATGATGTGGCATTATTTTTATTTTTTTTTTGAAGATCAGGTCTTTCCTTTTGCTTACTATCAATTCCCTCTACATATTTCTTCCAGAAGTTTATAAATAAATTGTCAAAGTTTAAGTATTGCTTGTGGTTTTTAACCAGTGTAGATTTTAAGGCAGTTCTTAAGAGATCCATGCTGTTTAATGAAAGAAAAGAAATGGCGTTGAAAGTGTCTTTCTCCTCAAGTGGACCAATGATGAATTCATGTGATCTTAAAAACCTGCAAAATTTTATGATAAATGAACTGAAAGAAGTAAGTCTTGTGATGTTTTCCATCAAGTTAATGATCCACCCTTTGAACGATTCCTGTTTTCTCCATTAATTCTGAAAGGGACAACTGTGTACTGCGCATATCTTTCCAATCTTTAACGATTATTCCCAAAGTATCATTAATGATTTTTTCATCCAGATGATCTATATGAAGCTCTACCAGTGCCCTGGCCCAATCCAAGGACTCTGCCACTCCCGGAACCTTTTCCAGCTTTAATTGGCGCACTTCATGCATGAATTTAGTGATTTGTGCAGTTATCTTCTCATCTACCTCCGGCACTTTCTCTTTAATAATGGCAATTTCTTTTTCAATATCAGGGTAATCAATATACAAGTACAAACACCTCCGTCGCAAAGCTTCGGAAAGCTCCCTTATGCTGTTACTTGTTAAAATTACTATGGGTATAAAATCAGCTTTAATGGTGCCCATTTCGGGTATGGTAATTTGCCAGTCAGATAATATTTCAAGTAAAAAGCTTTCAAATTCCTCATC
>CBDVAV010000812.1:0-2213 GCA_965372055.1 uncultured bacterium
ATGGCTTCACCCTTTAGGGGCGGGGTAAAAGTCATTGAAAATCAATCGAAATTGAATTTATAGACAGACACTCATTACTAATTACTTTATAATGTGGCCCGATCTGACCAAATCTCTGAGATAGGCTGACCTCTGCTACTCAAGCCCTTGTGGTTCCATTTCCCATCTTGGAGATCAAAATCAAATTCAAGGCTTGCCCCAACCCGTGTGTTATCGCGTGAAAAGAATTTGATATTCTCAACGTATTTGCCATTTTCCGTGGTATACGTCCCTCCACCTGTTCCAGAGAATTCTCCAGTTGCAGTATTATAAGCTATCCATTGGAATCTTGTTCCCGATAAAATCTTCATGGTCTTTCTGTCGCCTGGAGTCCGGGAGCTCATTTCCCCATTTCTTTCCCGTCCTGTTATTAACCAGGCACCATTTAATTTCCCTGGATTACCATCATCAACCCTCTTCCAATCGGTTGAAACAATATTTAATATTTCATCTTTCAAAGTGAAAGGATGGGTTTGTTGTTGACCGACCAGATCAGGCTTGCGAGTATGGAATTCCCATGAAAACGTTAATTCTCCGTCATTTGCAACTTGTAAAATGCCTCCCTCGGTATACATAAACCCGGGTTCATCCAGCTTATAAGTAGCAATGGCAAAATATCCATCAGTAATTATCCAACTGGCTTTTGATCCATCAGACATGGTAACTTCCCAGGCACCTATAAGCTCTTTCGGAATTGATTTGGATAGCACAGGAATGAAACACCCAACCAATAATAAAGTAATAGCAAATTTTAAGGGCATGGAATAATTAATGTAAGATTTCATGGTTTACCTTTTTTGATTAAAAGTAACTGTCTTAAATTTATGTGCAACGAAATTAAATATAGAGAACCATATTTTTTGATGAATGGACAAAAAACTATTGTATAAAGATTTTATCCGGTCTTTGGCACAAGCCGATCCTCCTGAATCATGCACTCCATGTTTAAAAGCATTGTGGTATGATAAAAATGAAGACTGGGTCAAAGCACATCAAATTGCCCAGGGAATCAATACCAAAGATGGCTACTGGATCCATGCGTATCTTCATCGAAAGGAAGGGGACAGAAGCAATGCGGCATATTGGTACAGCAGGGCAGGGAGGACAGTTCCCCAAATATCCCTTGAGGAAGAATGGGAATCGATGATAGGCTATTTCCTTAAATAGTAGTGTATAGGAAGGAGATTGCGGATATTTTTATCCTTTTGATAAAATAAGGATAAAAATTCCACAATAGCTTGTCCCGTTTTTCACGGGAACGAGCCTGCCCAATCCGATTTACTTTCCAAAAGGCAGCCGGTTAAATATAAGGTTGCCATTGCTCATTACCATGATCACATCTTGCAGCGATTTAATATCTACCAAAGGATTATTGGGAATTGCAATTATATCTGCTTCATAACCAACAGATAATCTACCAGTTATATTTTCCAATCCCAATAATTCAGCGGCATTAACCGTAGTAGTTTTAATCCCTTCAAAGGCATCCATCCCAAGTTTTACAAAATGTTCTACTTCCATGGATACCCGGCTGGTACTCTCAGGAGTGTACCTGTTATCCGCACCTGTCGCAATCTTTACCCCCAATTGAATTGCATTTCTAATGGCCTCTTCACTTTTTGGGACCATATATTTTCCACGCATTTGTAGTACAGGATTATCATAGTCGCCCCCTGGTTCAACCAAATCTAAAAGTGTAATATATGTAGGTACAAAGTAGGTGCCTTTTTCTTTCATTACTTTTAAGGTTTCCTGGCTCAAAAAAGTACCGTGTTCTATACTTTTTGCCCCTGCATTAACGGCAGCCAAAGCACCTTCGTCCCCGTGTGCATGGACCATCACCCCAACATTGCTTTTTGCAGCCTCTTCCACAACAGTCCTAAGCTGGGCTTCTGTATATGTTTGTTTCCTGGGATCTGTATTGGGCAATCCGGCTCTTTCTGTACCACGGGTTTTTATAAATTTTGCACCCCGATCAATGTTGATATTTACCAATTTTCTTAATTCATCATCAGTATTAACACCATTGACAAACTCTCCCAGCCTGGCATCTGCAAGCATTGATTCGCCCAGGTTTGGTGTTATGAAAACACCGGTAGGTACCATATCTGGTCCAGGGAGAGCACCACTAATCACCAATTTACTTAAGGCTACATCTTGGAAGGCAGGAGTAC
>CBDVAV010000813.1:0-2204 GCA_965372055.1 uncultured bacterium
ACGGAAGAATAATCAATATATGCGTTAAGTTTTTCAAAATTATTCCCATTGATATCCCATTGGTTTATGTACCCCTCCTGGATACAGGAACAGTATTCAAGTGTAGTATTCCAGCCAATTATTTCTGTTGTATCAGCATTTAGTAAATTAAGTGGGAGTTTTCTCTCTGTGGATAGCACTCCGAATAAATATGATGATTCAAGATCATCACTATCGTTTAAATGCTCCACAAAAAAATGATCATCATCTTTATGGAAGTAATATTCATTAATCCTAGGATCAGTTAAACTATTTCTAATATTGGAATTTTTTGTATACTCTTCTTTTATCAGGTATTTACCCCCGATATAACTCATCACTTTAACTTCCAAAGTATCACCAATATATGTATATGAATAGTCCTGATCGGAGGAAGTTTCAGCCTCAAAGGCCACAAACAAATTTATTTTACCAACTGTTGGGTTGCTAAAAACACTTTGTTCAGATAAAGGAATATTGGTATTTGGTTCGATTGGTGCTGGCTCAATATTTCCTTCTTCACAGGAATTTAAGAAAGTTGCAATTATAAAGGTGATACAGATAATTTTTAATTTTGTCATTTTTATCAAATTGTATAAAAGTTTTATTTCATATAATATGACACCCGAAATTACGAAATGGTTGGATATAAGATAATATATTTTGGACAATAGATGAATTACTATGCGAATTAACTATATAAAGTCAATTCAAGGCCACTACTCCCGGTAATTCTTTACCTTCCATATATTCCAAAAGGGCACCTCCTCCTGTGGAAACGTAAGACACCTTATCACCATAGCCCAACTGGTTAATTGCAGCAGCAGAATCGCCACCGCCAATCAATGAAAAGGCTCCTTCCGCAGTTACGCCTACTACAGATTCGGCAATTTTATTGGTACCATTGGCAAAATTACTCATTTCAAATACACCCATAGGGCCATTCCAGAGGATGGTTTTGGAAATGCTTATCACTTTTGAGAACACTTCAATAGCTTCTGGTCCAATATCTAGGCCCTGCCAGCCTTCATCGATATTTAAGTTGTTAACTGTTTTGGTATCAGCATCATTGTCAAAAGAGATGGCAGCTATTGAATCAATGGGCAACTCGATATTTACACCTTTTTGCCTGGCTTTTTTAATCAATGATTTTGCCAGGTCCAACTTGCCATCTTCTACCAAGGAGTTGCCAATATTACCCCCCAAAGCTTTAAAAAAAGTATAGGCCATACCACCTCCGATAATAATGTTATCTACTTTATCAAGCAATTGCTCAATAATCATGATTTTGTCGGATATTTTTGCCCCGCCCATAATGGCTGTGAATGGCCTTTGGGCATTTTGTAGTACTTTGTCCGCATTATTTAACTCCGATTGCATTACATAACCGGCTACTTTATCTTCAAAAAATTGGGCTATTACTGCCGTGGATGCATGGGCACGATGTGCTGTACCAAAAGCATCATTAACATAAACATCCCCCAAAATCGACAACTTTTTTGCAAACTCTGGGTTTCCTTGTTTTTCTTCTGCATGAAACCTAAGGTTTTCCAGTAATAATATATCTCCAGGCTCCAGTCGAAAAGCTTTGTTAATGGCATCTTCTCCAATACAATCTTTCGCAATCCCTACATTTATCATAAACCTGGAAGACAGGTCATCAACTAAATGCTTAAGTGAGTATTTTTCTTCAAACCCACCTTTAGGCCTTCCTAAATGTGACATAAGAATTACAGATCCACCATCATCGAGAATTTTTTCAATTGTGGGAACAACTGCCTTAATTCGTGTATCATCAGTAATTTCAAAATTACTGTTTAGAGGTACATTAAAATCCACCCTAACCAAGGCTTTTTTATCCTTAAAATCAAAATCATCTAAATAAATCATTTTTCTTCTTTTTTTGCTGATGCTTTTTTCAGCCGGTCATTAATGGCCCTCCCCAATCCATGATCGGGAAACCTTTCTGCAAGAATAAAGTCCACATCCAAATTGTCCAATAATCTTAATGCAGAAAACAACTTTCTTGCTGCTGCTTCAAGGTCTCCTTCTGGTGACAAAACAAACTGATGATTTTTGGGAACTTGTGAATATTCTTTTTGAAATGATAAAATGCCAACCCGGCTTTTTGCAAGCTTAATTAGTTGATCCCCGACATTACCTAAAATAAGATTTTTTGAAGGAGC
>CBDVAV010000814.1:0-2187 GCA_965372055.1 uncultured bacterium
AGGAAGCAAGGGTAGACAGTTGTAGCGGTGCGATATCTGATTTGCCTTTTTATTATTGCTATTTTTTCAAGCCAACAAAATTTCTCATATTTAACGTTAGGTTTATTATTCACTATTACACAAATTAACATTTATGAAATTCTTTATCGATACAGCAAATCTTGATGAAATCAAGGAGGCCCAGGACTTGGGTATCCTCGATGGGGTTACCACTAATCCTTCACTAATGGCCAAAGAAGGTATTAGTGGAGAAGGGAATATCAGGGCACACTACAAAGCCATTTGCGACATTGTCGATAATAATGTTAGTGCAGAAGTTATTGCCACCGATTTTGACGGGATAATACGTGAAGGTGAAGAATTGGCGAAACTTGATGATAAAATTGTAGTGAAAGTGCCCATGATCAAAGAGGGTGTGAAGGCATTGAAATACTTTTCAGGAGTTGGCATCCGCACCAATTGCACCCTGGTTTTTAGTGCTGGCCAGGCCATACTGGCAGCTAAAGCTGGTGCCAATTATGTTTCCCCTTTTATTGGGAGAATAGATGATGTTTCCAACGATGGTGTAGCGCTGATCGAACAGATTGTCAATATATATGACAATTATGGCTTCACCACCGAGGTGCTGGCTGCATCCATAAGACATACCATGCACCTGATACAGTGTGCTGAAATTGGAGCAGATGTGGCTACTTGCCCCCTGAAAGTTATCCTGGGGCTACTTAATCATCCATTGACCGACAAAGGGCTGGCCCAATTTTTAGCTGATCATAAAAAAGTAAATGAAAGTGTAATCGTTTAGTATGCCTTTTTCATCGGATCCTACTCTTAGAGCTAAGGATGTTACTATTTTCCAGGATAACAACCCTGTACTCAGTGACATCAACATTGAAATTGAAAAAGGTGAGTTTGTATACCTTATTGGCCGTACAGGAAGTGGAAAATCTTCATTGCTAAAAACCCTATATGGTGACCTCCCGCTAAGATTGGGGGAGATGGATGTTGCAGGGTTTAACATCAGGGGGCTCAAACAATCTCAAATACCTTTCCTGAGGAGGAAAATTGGGATCGTATTCCAGGATTTTCAATTATTTTCGGATCGATCAGTCGCAGAAAACCTCATTTTTGTGATGAAGGCAACTGGCTGGAAAGAGAAATCAAAAATGAAAGCAAGGCTGGCAGAAGTATTGATGAGGGTAGGTCTGGGGGCTATTGCAGGAAAGATGCCCCATCAACTATCGGGCGGGGAACAGCAAAGGGTGGTAGTCGCCAGGGCTTTAATCAATGAACCGGTACTTTTCCTGGCCGATGAGCCGACCGGAAACCTGGACCCTGAAGTTTCTGATGGTATTTTTAAGCTGTTCCTGGAAATCAACAATAGCGGGACATCCGTGTTGATGGCTACTCACGAACATTATTTTCTTACTAATTATCCACACAGAATATTGAAATGCGAAGATGGCAAATTACTGGATTCGAAAAATACCAAATTTGAATTGACAGATCACTTTTAAATTGATCTGTCAAGATAAGAGTCTTCAGCAACCTCTTCTATTTCCAGTAATTTATCATTAAGCAAGTCTATCTTCATTATCAAATTTAATACGAGGGCATCAATTACTCCTTTGGTAGGGTTTTGTGAAAGATTGTCTTTAAGAACAAGGTACATGGCATCCAGTTTTCCCAAATCTTCTTTGAATGAACCATCCACGTCAATATCTGAAGCCAACAATAAATCTATTTCATCCTTCATCTCATTGATTTGTGAAATGTAAAATTGCTCAGTCACGCTAAAATCCTCATCAATCGCAATTCGTTGGGGGGAATCAGAACTTCCTCCTCTCTCAAAAAGCAAAAATGATGATAAGGCAAAAAAGAATACTGCCGCCGCTTTCCATAGAATGGAAATTCCAACTGACTTCCCCCAACCCATGTTGGATTCTATGTTTCTCCAGGCATCTTTCGCAGGACTTTCGGAATCAAAATCCTTTCTGTTTTCGATTATGAATTTTTCTATCTTATCTTTCATATTCATATTCCGATTTTAAAATTTCCTTAAGTTTTTTTTTAGCCCTGTTGTATTGAGATTTTGATGTTGATTCTGTTATATTTAAAATTTCAGCAATTTCCTTATGATCATATCCCTCTAATAGATATAATGAAAATACTACCCAGTAACCATTTGGC
>CBDVAV010000815.1:0-2187 GCA_965372055.1 uncultured bacterium
TATGTGAGTTGATTTGCAACTTGCTGGTCTTTGATGTAATTTGTTGCTGCTATAAGATCAGCTTCGGCCATTGAGAATTTATCCAGCTTCTCATTGATTTTTCCACGATAATAATAGCACTCAGCCAGTTTCACTCCATTATCCCCTTCACCGAACAGCTTAATACTAAGATTAATTGTATCCAAGTTAGGGGATTCTGAGACTTCAAGGTTAACTTTTGCAGACAATAAAAGTGCTTCTGCAAATATTATATCATTCTCGGTTGAAATCTCTTTAAAAAGTTGATCCAGAATCTCCTTGGAAGTTTTATAATCACCTTCAGAATATTTGATGGTAGCTTGATTGAGTTGATTAATAAAAACATTCTCATTGGTTCTTTTGTTTCCCAGTAAAGCTAACACACTGTCAGCTTCGATTTGATTCCCATTTTTAATGAACACAAGTGCCAGGTTATTGAGCAATTCTGAAATATCCTCTTCCTTGTATCCGAATTTCGCATACAACCTGCTGGCAATCCTTAAGTTCTTCTCTGCGTTTAAAAAATCTCCCCTCTCGTATTGAACCAAGCCTAAATCCTCCAATGCCTGGGCATAAATAATATCGGATTGAAGTCCATTCTCATCAAGAATATTTTTTAGATCATTAAAACTTTGTTCTGCTCTTACTTTATTATCCATTCGATAATAACTTTGCCCGATTGATAGAAGATTCAAAAGAAAATCTTCTCCTCCACCTTCAATGTTTACGAGTTTTTCATTTGCCTCTTCCAAATAATATATGGCTAATTTTAAATTATTGCCCCTGAAATAAGCAAGTCCTAAATCCGTGACAATCTGGTTATGTTGTAAAGTTGTATCACCATTGATTTTTGTTGAAAGGAACATTAACTTGGCTAAATAATAAACCACTGTATCGTACTGCTCTGCACCTAAATAATTCTCTGTAAGCGTTCTTAAGGATTCAAAATAAACCGAATCGGGTTGTTCAAGGTTATCAAAAATCTTAATCTCCTCATGACCGTAAGCGATCCCTTTTTCGTAATACTCACCATCCTTGCTGGCTAAGCTAAGCAGCTTAAGGGAATAGAGGGTTGGAATAGAGTTTTCTTCGAATTGATCAATTGATAATTGCCAGGCTTTTTCGGCAACTTCAAGACATTGATCAAGTTCGCCTTGTTGATAATATCCTGAAGCTTCATCATATAAATCCTGCCATGTTTGCGCTTTTATGATGATAGAGCAAGAAAATAATAATAAAGCTGTGAGACCAAATTTCAATGTTTTATTAAGCATAACTTGAGATTACCCTTATGAAGTTAATTGATGATTTTGAAAAAAGTCTAATAATTCAAGCCTTAAAATTAAGAAAATTTAAACATGGTAAGAGATAAATTTGGATAAGAGCTTACTATAATATTACTATCTGTTATTTTCAAATATCCTAACTTATGGCAAATTCCCAGCCCATCCAGGACCCTTCACAAACCGACCAGGCTTATTTCCAGTATGTTCTCCATTGTTTAATACCTGCTCACCATTTACCCAAACATGGATTACTCCCCTTGCATATTGGTGAGGCTTTGCAAAAGTGGCTATATCTTTTACTTCTTCGGGATTGAAAACCACAATATCAGCATAATTGCCTGGCTTTAAAAACCCTCTTTTTGCTATTTTAAGGTTTTCGGCAGGCAAAGCGGCAAGCTTACGTACTGCTTCCTGTATAGTGAGTACCTTTTCATCCCTAGTGTATTTCCCAAGCACCCTGATAAAAGAACCGTAGGCCCTGGGGTGTGTACTCTGCTTTAGAAAAACGCCCTCATTAGTGAATGAACCTGCATCCGAACAAAAACTTACCCAGGGCAAAGCCACTTTCTTGCTTATATTTTCATCAGACATGGAAAAATAAACAACTTGTATCCTGCTATCATCTTCTACAATGAGATCCATCATGGCCTCTTCGGGTGATTTACCCAACTCTTCGGCAACTTCGGATAATCTTTTGCCTATGTTTATTCTCAATTCTTCATTTTTAAAGCCAACCAATAGAATATCTTTAGGTTGATTACTGAATTCTATATCATTTAAGATCTTTGCTCTTAAAGACACGTCCGATAACCTTTCAATGGTTGCATCAACGCCTCCTTCCCTAACCCAATCAGGTAATTGTACATGTAATCCGGTTGAGCTT